>JAOAEQ010000016.1 GCA_026416715.1 bacterium | reverse complement strand
AGATGTGTATAAGAGACAGGAACTGCGGTTTTCAAAAGGGAAACGGTATCCTGCAGGATTTCCTTCATCAGCGTTGGTTATCCCTGCTTCGCGATGTACTACATTAACCATTGATGGGAATCCGAGTGACTGGTCGTCAACCACCAGTATCGCAATCCACTGTGATTTCAGCGCATCTACTACCGGCGGTAAGTTGGCGTGTGATGTAAAGTTCGCTTGGGATGCCAGCTATCTCTATATCCTTGTGCAAGAGACTGCTGGTGATACGACACAAAATGAAGCGGCAAATGGGTCACTATATTCCGCTGCACCATGGGCGTTTGATGGCATTTCGTTCTGGATAGATTTGGATAATAATAATGATAATCGAACCTCGCCAAGTATTGGTGATTTCAATCCGTGGTTTGGATTCAGTTCATTAGGTCGAAATGATTTGTATATTGCACGAGTTAATAATGATGCGGGGTTAGTGCTTGCACCGTTTGCAAATGGAACCGTAGCAACTGGCGGAAGTTTTACATCACATAACCGAGTTATTGAAGCGCGGTTATCCTGGTCAGATATCGTTTCCAGTGTTGATACTGCTCGTCAACCTGGTGGAAACTTACTTTCCGCGATATCAATAGGATTTAAATTTGGCTGCGAACCATTGCTGATTGATGACAATTATACCAAGCAGACATTTATCGGTGGCTCCCAATATACACCACCAACCGGTGCGGATATGAATTCGCGCGATATTCAGCTAGTTCACGATTCAACTATGGAACCAACCTTCGCGATACATTGGGAATTGTATGAATAAGTTAAAGTAATTTGAAATAAGATAAAGTAGAGAGTGTTTTAGTAAATAAATAGTGCAGATAATTACTATTTTATTTTATTTTTTGACTTTTTAACGTGTTGATTAAGGGGGATTTGTATGTTTAAAAGCGGATTTACTTTAATTGAACTACTCATTGTAGTTGCAATTATAGCAATATTAGCTGCAATTGCAATCCCAAACTTTCTCATGGCACAGGTACGGAGCAAAGTATCTCGGGTGAAGTCAGATATGACCTCTGTTGCTACTGCGCTTGAGTCGTATCATGTCGATAATACGATGTATCCTTGGGATGGTCCAAATGCTGGAGTTTGGACTTGGCCGTATAACGGAGATTATTGCCGAAAACTAACCAACAAGATTACCACTCCGATAGCATATATTACCAGTTTACCAAGTGACCCATTTCAAGTTGGGAAACATTTAACAGATAATCCGTGGTATACGCATAATTTTCCCCGTGAATATATGTTAGGAACATTTTGTTATGACCGACAAAAAGAAAATATCATGTACTTTATTCCAGAAGCGGGACCGAATGTGGTTTGGAGTATATATAGTCCTGGACCGGATAATATGTGGATAGATACCGGTTGGCCACCAGCACCGTATTTGCTATATGATCCAACCAATGGAACGGTAAGCCCAGGTAATATTTTTAGAGTGGGTCCATAATTTTTATAATACCGAAATTCGGATGCTTAAGAAAGGATTCATTTTAATCGAATTGTTAATTGTAGTCGCAATCATAGCGATTCCAAATTTTTTGACTGCGCAGACCCGAACAAAAGAAAGTATTATGAGCCCAAGCAGAGTTACAATTGCAAATAACTGCGTTAGAAAAGCATATATTATAATACTGATAATAATGTCTATCCAGAAACATGGTGTGGTACGTGGTTTCAGATAGGACTAACTCGTTTAACAACACCGATTGCATACCTAACATTTTTGTCAAACGATTTTTTTGGGAATAGCAGTGTTTATATTTGTCCGAATTTTCCTAGTTCTAGTTCGCAATATTGGAAATATGGAATATGACCTAACTAATGGAATCATGGGTCCGGGCAGAATTCAACGGTTTGTTCCTGGCGGGTTGAAATTGGAAGATACATTACCTCAATGAGATATATTTATTAAGGGATACAATTATGAAAAAAGATATATTGAAACTCAACTTTGGATTTACTTTAATTGAATTATTAATCGTTGTCGCCATTATTGCGATTCTTGCTGCAATAGCAATTCCAAACTTTTTAGCTGCACAAACCCGGTCGAAAGTATCGCGAGTCAAAGCAGATATGCGCAGTTTAGCGATTGCATTAGAATCGTATGATGTTGATAATAATATGTATCCACCGGATACGTATACTCGACAAGCATATTTTTCACCTTTATGGACCGGAGGTACCCATATTCAAAATTATGTACCGTTGACTACTCCGGTAGCATATCTAGCTTCAGTTCCCAAAGATACTTTTCCTTATCCGAATGTGCCTGATATATATCAATATTTCCATTATAAAAACTGGGATATGACCTTCGGCACCGCAGTATATAATTATAATGTTTGGGTATACGAAGGTATTTCACAGGATTGGTGTATACATTCGATTGGACCGGATAGGATTTATGATGGCGCTGATTGGTATCCAGTAACTAAACAATACGACCCGACTAATGGAACCATTAGCCGAGGTGATATAAGTCGCTGGGGACCATAACTAGAAACAGCTTATGAAATGAAGAAAGATTATTTGGGTGGAAATAAGGGATTTACTTTGCTTGAACTATTAATAGTGGTAGCGATTATAGCGATATTAGCTGCAATAGCAATTCCAAACTTTTTAGCTGCACAAACCCGGTCGAAGGTATCTCGTTGCAATAAGGAAGAACGTGAATTGATAAACTCTTTAGAATCATATTTTGTCGATTATAACGATTATCCGTATAGTCATCGTTTGAGAGATCTTACTACTCCGATATCATATATGAGTTCTTTACCAAACGATATTTTCGGTAATGAACGGTTTTATATTGACCCCTATACTTTGAAACCGATATATATTTGGGTCAAACGAGAGGATACTTGGCAAGGTATCTATTCTGGAAGATGGGGTGCAGTAATTAGTTGGGGTCCATGGGGACCAACCCTAGGAGATTATGCTGCCGCATCACAATATTGGGCTGAAACCGATGGTATCGAATACGACCCATCAAATGGAATTATTAGCAAGGGAAGAATATTTCGTCTTGTTCCTGGTAATCTTAAACAATTAGGAACTGGATATGGCTCATAATGATCATGTTATTATGTTATTTTTTGTTTCATACCAAGTTTTAACTTTATGAAAATAATCTCGAAGAGAAAGGGGGGATAATAATGAACAAAGTAGTCATTACAAGTTTGATTACAGCAGTATTAGCTACGATAGCAATTGCTGGTCCACCACCCGGTCCATATATTAAAGATGCAAATACCGTTTTACTTTTGCATTTAGATGGTAACCTAACAAATAGTGGGGATACAACTTATACCGTGAGTATGTCGACAATAGCTGGTTACGCTAATCCAACATTTGTTGCATCACAAGCAGGATGGGGGCAATGTTTATCTGGAGCGGGTGGAAATATTAACGGGTGTGAAGTTAATCCTGGTTCAATTAGTACTATTCCAACTCCGCATACCGTTGAAGCGTGGTATTACCTATATGCATCAGATAGTGGTGTAGAATTTACTAACTGTATGCTGGATTTAGCTGCAGGTCGAGCTATTTATCAGTTACGAAATGCTGGGAGCGATATCAATAATTATATGCAGTTAAATGTGTACGATGGTTCAGCGAATCAATGGGCATACTGTGTTGTTCCAAAGATGTATGATAGCTGGCACCATTACGCAATTGTGTATAATTCAGCTGCAACTGATACTGCTGATAAAGTAAAATTCTATGTAGATGGGGTACGTGTTCCGACAATTCAAGGTGGAACTCCGGTAACGAGTGAATATCAACATCTATCATTCACTGCTGCTGTGTTAGGTCGAGTTTGGGTTCCAGGTGGTCCACCCACATCGAATTTAATGCCTTTACGGGGACGAGTTGATGAACTGCGGTTTTCAAATATTGAACGGACTGAATTCGTTCCCGTAGAATTGGTTAATTTTGAAGCGGAATAAACCAGTATTCAGCTACCTGAATATGTTGGAAAGGCTATACGGTGGTGAATAGTTATTCACCACCGTGTTTCTTCTTACATTGGAATCCTCACATTATTAATTATTATCTATTATTTGAACCTAAACTATTTTTTTCAAAATGAAAGGGGGAAATGTGTATGAGACAAATTAATATATTGTGGGCAATAATATGCTTTAAGGTTATTTTTCTAACTTCTTTAAGTACAGGTGCGATTTTGACTGTACCTGTGCCCTATTCGGATATTCCGGATGCGATTACTGCTGCTATTTCTGGAGATACCATTCAAATTACAGTAGCAGGAAATTATTGCAATAGCACGACGATGGATATTAATAAGAATCTATCGATTCAGGGAACTGTTTCTGGGGTATCCATAGTAAATCAGTGTAATATTTTAGATACTCCAACCGTTACTTTGCAGAATCTTTTGTTTAGCGGTGTTTCTGGTCAGGGAATTTCAATCTATAGTAGTGCGAATGTAACAATCCAAGGATGTACTTTTTCTAATAAGACATTGGGTTGGGGACTGAATATTCCTGGTGCAGCTACTGTAACAATAACTAGATCTCTGATTAATAGTAATAATCCTGGAGCGATAAATTTTAATGGTTCCGGTGCAATGACAATTAGTAATTCAACTATAATTAATAACGCAGTAAGAGGAATTGTGATTGGCGGCGGAGGGACGTTAACCATGCAGTATTGTTTATCTACCAATAATCAGGTTGGAGTAGTAGCGCAAACCTTAGATGGCTCTAATATCACCATAACCAACAGTATGATTATGAATGAAGGTCAAGTTGGAATTTGGTTGTTGAAACAGGCAAATGTAACCGTATCTCATTCAACGATTTCGGGCAATTATTGGGATAATATCCGAGCAGGCAATGATGCTGCGAATAATGCTAAGGGTTCGGTAATCACTGTGACCAATTCGATACTAAATAATGGTAGATTAGGTATTTTATGTATGGGACCGGGGATAACAATATCGTTAACTTCTTGCATCGTTAATTATAATCGAGAATACGGATTCTATTATGCATATGTTCCTGCAGGAGACAATACCCCATGTTCTTTCTACTTTGCGGATTCGGAATTCTCTAGGAACACAATCAGCGGATTTGGTGTAGGCGGTCAGTATTATTTATCTGCAGTGACTGCGATACGGTGTAAATTTAATGAAAATCGGGATAGCGGTTTTGTTACCTGGGATATGGAAGGAAATTGCAATACCTATTTTTCACAATGCGAATTTATTATGAATAAATGTCAGTCTTTCCCCTCGTACCAGATTTATTTGAACACTAATAATGTGGATAGTGGGTATAGTGTTGTGTATATTGAACGGTCAAAATTCGTTGATGGTTCAGGAAATGCAAGAGCGTTAGCTCGAATGCGGAGTTGGTCTGAAACCACCATTATCAATTGTATTTTTGACGAAGGTCAAGATCAGTTATGGATTGAAGGGGCAAATGTCAGAGCATACCATTGCGATTTTGTGACAACTACTAAAAATACCAGAAATGCAGTGCATAGTGAATGGATTCGAACCGGCGGCGATGTGATTATTAATAACTGTATATTTTCCGGTGCTTCGGTCGCATTTCAAACTTATAACAATTCATCGGTGAATATCAGTGGGATTGCGAATCTGCTATACAACATTGATACCATTTATACTGGTAGCGCTATTAATATTGGGAGTATATCATATTATCCGGGAGACCCGAAATTTGTAGGGGCTTCTAGTGGTCCTGGAACAGGTGATTTCCATCTTCAGACGAATTCACCTGCATTGTATAGAGGGATTAATTTAGGAATACCTAATGATTTTGACGGAAATCCGCGTCCCCGGCCAATAGGGACATCTCCGGATATTGGCGCTTATGAAGAGCAAACCGCGTTTCCAGCAACTGGAGTTCCTATAGCAGAATGGATAAGGTTTGAATTTGAATAAGAAGTTAAAGTTCGAATATGAGAAAATTTTGGGTGGTAATGGAAAATAATTTAGTTCACTACCACCCTTTTTCTATCAGAGCGAAATAAGAGATTAGCATTGAATGAACATTCAAATTATATAGTATATTAACTATCACTAAATCATAAAATTTGTTTTGGTCTTCATAATTGTATCACCAACGATACTACGCAGGTTAATATTCCACAAATTGAGTTAATGCCGAATATTCCGAGTTTTTATTATCAAATACAAGATACAAGATTGGGACAGAGAACATTAAATTATTTTGTGTAATAGTTGATTGTTAAAAACAAATGTAAAAGGTACCACTAGTTTTGTGATTCACGTTGATTCTGCAGTAGTTGCAGTTATCACTTTGGCAAGTGGAACTAAGAAATTGAGAATAGTACGAAATTCTTTATTGACAGTGTTGTTTACTAACATTTCAGCCGAGTGCCTGCAGAATTAAGTGCGTTTGCGATAACAAATAGTGAATTTTAATAGAAAGGAAATTTATTGTTAGGGTTCGATATACAGACAAATTTTCAATTGCTTTTACTTTATAGAATTATCAATACTTTGAAAGGAGACCTAAATGCACAATTTAATTAAAATTCGAAGGATTAGTTTCATAGGAGTTTTATTTTTCATAGTGTTAGTAGTTTGGAGTTATACCGCTCAAATTACTTTACCGCGGGTCGAGTTGATGCCAAATATACCGCAGCCGTTTCAGATGCGGAATTGGAAACAAGTTGCCCTTGATTATGATGCGTTTGTATTTAATTTTAATACTACTGGTCAGTATCTCCCCTTAATTTGGTGGGATAGGACTTCGACGAATTATAAACGGGTAGTATTTGGCCAGCCGTCGTATGTTGGTTGGCCAGCTTCGTGGACAACTAGGAATAATCATGAATCAATTAATTGTATGGGAGCTGTATTAGGTGCGACTCTCATCGGAATTGACAAGAGTAACCAAAATGGAATGAACTGGGTAATCATGCAAGAAAATTATTTTAATAAAGATAATGGCGAAAATCTAGTTTTAAATCGAAGTAATACCACTACCGGACAATCTTTTTGGTACGAGATTTTTCCCAATATTTTGTTTTATCAATTAGCCTATTATTATCCAAGTTTAGGAACAACTGATAATATGTTTTATACGATTGCGAATCGCTGGTATCTTGCGAGTTATTTTATGGGAGGAAACTCCGGTATTCCGAATTACGACCATACTGCATTTCGGTTTTCAACGTTGACCCCGGTAGATAATGGGTTATGGAAAGAGCCAGATGCAGCAGCGGGAATTGCTTGGCTTGGCTATATGGCCTACGTAAAAAGCGGTAAGACGTTATATACCGGATTAACCACTGCAGATTGGGGTATGCAATTTTTACACAATAGAATAACTAATCCGTTCTATGAATGTTTGCTCCCTTATGGTGCTTATTTAGCTGCTAGAATGAATGCAGAGTTAGGTCGGAATTATAATCTTGAAAAATTCCTTAATTGGTGTTTATGCTATTCAAGCGATGCTCGACCGTATTTTGGCGTCATTGCAGATACTTGGGCTGGATATGACGTTCATGGATTGATAGGAGGAAATACTGATGGAGGAGGATATGGTTTTGCGATGAATACTTATCATATGGCAGGTGCACTGGTTCCGATTGTTCGCTATGATGATCGCTATGCGCGGGCTATCGGAAAATGGATGTTGAATGCGGCAAATGCCTCTCGGTTCTTTTATGCAAATTCATTAGATTCAGCACATCAGTCTTCCAAAGCGTGGGCGGATGTGTACGATCCTAACTATTGTATAGGATATGAAGGGTTTCGAAAATATGGTCGGAAACAGGTTTTAGTAGATTCAGATTATTTACATCGGTATGGAACGATTGAATCTGGAAACTATATCAATACACAACAATATCAAACGGATAACCAATATGAAGTTTTGAAAGAAGCAGTGGTAGGTAGTAATGATCAATTAGAACATATCTGGGATATGACGTTACCTGTTGGAACCTCGCATACCATCCTTGTAAATGCATATTATAGTGATGGGGGCGATAGTGATTCCGGTTTTGTGTTTTCTTATTCGACATCTACAGCAGGACCATTTATTACTTTATTTACCATCAGTAACAGTTCACCGAGTCAATTACGTTGGAATAGCCTACCATCCAATCTTAGCGGAAGGATTTATATTCGAGTACAGGATAATAATCGCACGGGCGGAAACACTATGTTAGATACACTGTATATAGATGCGATTTTTGTTATGTCAGAATTGAGTGTAAGTCCGTATAGTATGGGAGATGGTATTTCCGGATACCCATACGGAGTTAAGACTGATTTCGGGCTTTATGGTTCCGCTCATGTTGGGATATTTGGTGGAATAATTTCAACAACGAATAATCAATATATTTTACAGTTAGATTGTTTAAAAACTGATTATTATCACGATTCCGCCTATCCGACATATTTATACTACAACCCATTCAGTACCGCTACGTCGGTTCAGATTGATGTTGGAACTTCGCCGAAAGATTTATGGGATTGTGTATCGAATACTTTTTTACGGCAGAATGTAACCGGGGTGACCTATTTTTCGATTCCTGCGGATTCTGCAGTTGTGCTAGTTCTTGCTCCCGCTAATGGAACTAAAACGATGCAAGGAAGTAAACTGTTGATTAACGGGGTAGTTGTGGATTATCTAGTTCCTGCAACCGTAGAAAATTGGGATAGACACCAATAAATTTCAATCGACCGCGAGCAACTATAATTTATGCAATCTCGAGATCGGATTCTATTCGCCTACCAACATAAAGAAGGAGACCGGGTTCCGTTATTTGAGCAAGCGG
>JAOAEQ010000015.1 GCA_026416715.1 bacterium | reverse complement strand
TCAGGGACGGTTGAACATTTGCAATAACTTCCTTTGTTGCTGGGCTAGATGCAGCCGCCCCGTTCGGGGCTCACCACCGTCAATCAATCACATTTATGCCCCAATATTCCAAACTAGACTGAATTCGGTCGCCTATCTTGGAGCTTAATCTTTTTCTAGCTGGCTGTGAATAGCGGATAGGGCTGTCTGTGGATAACGGATATCGCTATCGTTTGAAATCGGACAGTAGAATTGATAACCGCAATAAATCTAAATACTGAACTTGACTGAGAAATAGTAAAAATAAATATTAAGAAATTACATATTTCTCCAATATCTCTATATAACTCCTACAACCATAACTAAATCAGGTGTTTATCAAGTTGGCGAATGATTTATCCCCAGACAGTTGTATGATGACAATAATCCGGAAGAAAAAGCTTGAAAAACCGAAATTGGCATAGTAATAGTAGCTGATTGTATATTTTATGAAATTAATGTATGATAATATTCAAACCATTTTATTTTGTAAAGGAGAACTAAGGTATGCAAAAGAAAGAAGCACGAATTCTCGGGTGGTCATTTATCATCGGGATGTTTATTTTCGGATTATTTTTTTATGCTGGTCGTTCAGGTCGTGAAACGATAAGCGTTATTGGCACCGCAACCAAACGATATGAATCGGATATCATCAAATGGCGGGTAACCATAACCCGATTTGCAGATTTAAAAGATATGAAACTGGGTTATGACCAGTTGAAAAAAGATGAGGAATTATTGGTTGAATTATTGAAATCGAATGGCGTTGACCCGAAAGATATCACCGTCCAACCGGTTATGTCTGAGCAAAAATATGACCGATATGGGCAACAGCTTGGGTTCACGTTACGTCAGATAATTTTTGTTATCTCGAAAGATATCCCGAAAGTAGAGCAACTTGCGTTAAACCCGAAATTTATTATTGATAAAGGGATTATTCTTGATTCTGCAAATGTGGAATATTATTTTTCGAATCTTCCGGAGATAAAACGGGAACTTTTAGCGTTAGCGACGCAAGATGCGAAAAAACGAGCGCAAGAAATCGCGAAAAACGCTGGAGTTAAATTAGATAAACTCATTTCTGCTCGGAGCGGAATTTTCCAAATAAATGAACCGTTTTCAACCGAAATTCAGTCGTATGGTGTATATAACACTGCTACCCGCCAGAAGGATATTAATATAACCCTGAACGCAACGTATACGTTGAAATAGATAATGTCCTGATGTAGCGCGCTGACCGTAGAACAAAAGAACGATAGCTGGAATGATAATATGGTTAACCAAAGTCCGAAGTTCGGACTTTGGTTAGTCCCATTGGTTTCGACTGAACCGTTGAAATAGGAGATTATTATCAGCCGTCCCGACCGGGACTGAACGAATTTCGTATCAATTTCTTCCCAGCATTTTATGCTAGGCTAAATTCAGTCGCCCCATTCGGGGCTATCGAAATGCCTTTTGTAAATCTGCCTAAGGCAGATGATGGAAACTAGCCCAGCCATTTATGGCTGGGAAACTAATAGGGAACCATAACCGTAAGTCCCGTTCAGGGACGGTTGAACATTTGCAATAACTTCCTTTGTTGCTGGGCTAGATTCAGCCGCCCCGTTCGGGGCTCACCACTATTAATCAATCCTCTTTCCCAGCATTCTATGCTGGGCTAGATTCAGTCATCCCTACGGGATTGATTGACCTCTCACGTTCCACCTTCCCAGCATTGCATACTGGAATAAACTCGATCGCCTCGGTCTGGGCTTAGGAAATGATTTTTTTTAAATCCGCAGAATGTGAATGATTGAAAATAGCCCAGCCATTTATGGGTGGCTATAACGGTAGTTTTCCGGTTTTTTTGAAATGAAAATAGTCAGCTAGGATCTGCGCGTGGTCGAATGCGATGCATGGTGGTAAGTTAGATTCGGTAAATATGCCGATATGTTTGGCGTCATCATCCGCTTTCGGTAAAGCGTTCGGATCAGTCGGTTTAGCGAGATATACCGTTGAAATTGTATGCATTCGTGCATCGCGGTTCGGGTCGGAATAGGTATGAAACTGGGTAATCAGTTCAACGTCAAGCGAGGTTTCTTCTTTCGCTTCACGAACCGCTGCGGTCTCTAACGATTCACCATAATCCACGAACCCGCCAGGAATCGCCCATCCTGACGGCGGATTCTTCCGTTCAATCAGAACAATCCCGCCGTTTGGCATCTCGATTATGATATCAACGGTAGGAATCGGATTCTTTTTAATACTCATTTTACATTTAACATTGCAAAATTAGCATTTTAAAATGAAAATATTAGTATAATAAAACCTTTAACTCTTCAATAGTATAAAAGATAAAGTCTGGTCGCATGTCAAGGATTCGTTTATCTGCCAAGGGATCCCAGAACGCTGCGCCGAACTTGATTCCGGCAGCGCGCGCACAGGTGATATCCGCAACCGAATCACCGATATATATCGCTAGCTCAGGGTCAACATTCGCGTCCGCAATGATTTTTAGGAGCGCTTCCGGATGCGGTTTCCGGTTCTTAACATCATCGCCGGTATAAATATAGTCGAAATACTCCTGATATCCTAACTCGTGCAGGTTGATTAAACAGGTTTTTCTGCCTTTCCCAGTAAATATTCCGAGTGTAATGTTCTTCTGTTTCGCTTGCTGTAAGAATTCCGAAAATCCGGGAAACGATTCAACCAGTTCCGGTTTCCCCGCATAAACGGAATAGAACTCGGTTATCGCTGCGTTATAATCGTCCGGACGAACTAACGAAGCGATAATCTGCTCCTCCGTTGGTCCATACATAGCGATTATCTCTTGCGGGGTGAACGTTTTCCCAAGAAACTTCTTAGCAACCGCATTGATTGAAGCGAAAATTAACGGAGAAGTATTCGCTATTGTTCCGTCGAAATCAAAAACTATTAGGTTAAAACTCAAAATGGTTTAATCAGCTAAATAAGTTAAATGAGATAGATTTGAGTATAGAGGAAACACATTGGATTCCTATTAATTCATCCCGCTACCTTTTCGCTGGTGCAATTACCCATTTACCCTATTTAGCTTAACTTTTCTTCACTTCTTCAGAATTTATATAGATTTTCGTCCGATTTCGACCAGCTTGTTTTGCCATATAGAGAGCATCGTCTGCATGGTCGAGTAATTCTTCTTTCGTTTTCGCATGGGTCGGATACGTAGCGACGCCGAAACTAATCGTAACCGGAGTAATTGTTTTTCCTGATATCGGAGAGAAATCTTCCAATTCAATAATTTTTCGGATTTTTTCCGCTAACTGTACCGCACCCGCTGCATCTGTGTTCGGCAACAGAATAACAAATTCTTCACCACCGAACCGAGCGACTAAATCTACTTTCCGAACAGAAGCTTGAATCAGATGCGCAAGTTTCCGCAGCAGTTCATCACCAGCGAGATGACCGTACGTATCATTATATTGTTTAAAATTATCGATATCGCCCATAATCAACGATAACGGACGCTGGTATCGCGATGCAACCTGGAACTCGAAATCGAGCATTAAATCGAACCGACGCCGGTTCGCAAGTTGGGTCAACTGGTCGGTTAATGATAGCTGATATGCGATATCGCGCTGGATAGTAAGCAGTCGTGTTCGCTGGTAATAGAGAATCGTTGATAAGATGATTAAGGTTAGAAAAATCAACCAGACCAGCGTTGAATATCCCTCTAGAACATGGAGCCGCCGCTGGACATTATCCTGCGTCATATCAACGCCAAGAATCGCTATCGGTTGCCAATCTTTATCGTAGATAGGAGCATAACCGGATAGGAAGGTTCCCCATTCGTCGGTAGATAGCTGTTTATCCGCAATTGCGCCGGAAAACGCTTCTTTCATCTGCGGATATTGCGAGACATCATATTCATCGCCAATATGCGATACTTTAGCTGGGTCTTCTTCCGCATCAAGCACAAACTGCCAGATATTCGGTCGGTCGGTGCTGGTCATGGTATAGATGAACCGGATATCCGGATTCGCGACCCGAATCCGCCGTAATACTTCCTTCATCGAACGATAGGTTTCAGTAGTTTCATCAGCGCGAGTCTGTAATAGTTTATGTTTCTCCGCATCAATCTGTAACGCAGCGGTACTCGCGACACTAACCAGCTGGCGACGAACTTCATCAATCAGCGTTTCCCGAGCAACGTAATAGAGAATTAACACCGCAGCGGTGCAAATCATTAATACGATAAGCGCTACGCTGATAAGTTTCACCGTTGACATTCCATACGGTTTAAATTCTTCACCCCAATATGCACCAACCCCCGGTCGCAATTCTTTTTTTGGTTTATCTACCCCAGTCGATTCAGCCATTATTCACTCAATCGTAATAACTATTCTAATCAATTTAAAATGTAATTCTATAACAGAAAAAGAATAATCCTGCTATAAAAAAGCATATTCCACTTTTAATTATTCTGCCGGTTCGGTAAATAAAGTATATGCCGAAGTATCCTTGACTGTCACGGAAATAAGTTCACCCGGCTGAATTGGTCTATCTGCCGGAAATACTGCAACGATATTCTGCCGAGTACGACCGAACCAGACTAGGTCATGGGCGCGTTTTGCAAACCATTGATGCGATTTATTCTTAGCACGCCCTTCAACGAGAACTTCAACTCGTTTACCAATCAGTTGTTTTAGTTTATCCGTGCTGATTTGTTTCTGAAGTTCGATTACTTCACGAATCCGCTGTTTCCGAACCGCAAGCGGAACCGGATTATCTAACGTAGCCGCTTTCGTTCCACTCCGTGGCGAGAACATAAACAAGAAAGCACTATCCCATTGGATAGTTCGCATCGCCTCGAGTGTTTTCTGGTATTCTTCTTCTGTTTCACCGGGGAAACCGACGATAATATCCGTAGTGATACTAGCGGTCGGAAACCGATTCCGAATTTCTTGCACCAGCTGCTGATATTGCGCGAAGGTATATCCTCGATTCATACGGTTTAAGATATAATCCGACCCGGATTGGATTGGCAGATGGAAATGCTCGCATACTTTCGGCGACTCCTGTATTGCTTGGATTATCTCGAGACTGAAATCGCGTGGATGACTGGTCGTATATCGTATTCGCTGAATTCCATCGATACGATTCAACCGGCGCAATAACTCCGCAAAACTAATTTCGGATTGTGGAACGCTGATTTCTGAATGATTATTTGGAATTTCGCAGTAGCGGTATGCATTAACATTCTGCCCGAGTAAGGTTATCTCTTTATATCCATCGTTCGCTAACTGTTCAACTTCAGCGATAATCTCATGAGCCGGTCTTGATACCTGATACCCACGAACATAAGGGACAACACAATATGCGCAATAATTATTGCATCCTTCCATGATCGAGACCCAAGCTTTAATCTTGCCGAATCGTTTCGGTTTCTGGAACACTTGCGGAGCAATCTCAACTCCGCAAACTACTTTCTGCTGCCGAGACTGTATTACATCATCTAATGTTTCTTTGATCCGAAACCATTGTCGTGGGCCGATAACGAAATCAACCATCGGTAGTTTCCGGAATATTTCATCCTGTTGTTTTTCTGCCATACAACCGAGGATACCAATAAGCAATTCCGGCTTCCGCTTTTTCAATTTGCCGAGCTGGGATACCCGCCCATATACTCGCTGTTCAGCACTCGCTCGAATACAGCAGGTGTTGAATAGAATAATATCTGCTATGTCTTCTCGGTCAACGAATTGGTACCCCGCAGAATCAAGGAGTCCCGCAATCCGTTCGGAATCATGTTCATTCATCTGGCAGCCGAACGTGCAAAGATATATAGATTTACCTTCCCTCATCATATATATATTATTTTATCCTAATACAGTGTTATCAGAAAACAGAGGAAGATTCTAACGGAAAGTCTAATCTTAAAGTATCTGAAGAGAAATATTTTTCAGGCGATATATTGCTATTGAATCAGCACAAGTCCATAATAATTCTCTTTACACGTTCTATCTCGAACCACGTCGATAGGAAAACCGTTCGCTTTTACAGTCGCATAGACATCGATACCGCTAGCTTCCATTGCCGGCCGAGCTTCTTCCGGATGCTTGCAGAATTTCGCGCAGGTTGCGCAGAGAGTGCAAGGTCCTGCGCCGAACCCGAACGCTTTATAATATCCATCAAGGAAAATCGACCGTTCTAACGATGCAACAATCTGGCGGATATCAGTATATTCATCGCCATGAATCAGGAGCGCATCGGTATATTCCAAGAGCATCCGTTTGGTTTGTTCTGGGGTAGGCGAATACGGTGGGCAGGTTAACCGTTTGCCATACCCACCGCAACCGAACTGGCATTTAAGCCGAACCCATTCCGCAGTTACGATACTTTTCACCGGAATAAGTTTCGATTCGATTGCGCCGAGTTGGTTTGCTTGTTGAATATATTTGAGATATCGTCTCATAAACGATAGTTAATAGTTAGGTAAGATTATTATAAACAATATCTATTGAACAAGCAATGCGGATACCGGGAAGGAATCGACGGTATAGTATGCGATGCAATGGATTGACGAATTTAGTGGGTAATAATAAAAGCGAAGAATAGAACGAAAGCGTTCCATTCTTCGCTTGGAGATATACAGTTACAGAATCTGCGCTTTATTCAAACAACTCTTTTCGCGAGTAATAACTGCTATCTCTATCCAAAAACAGCGGCGCTGATGTCGGCACAACGGTAATCGTTGCTGTTTGTTTAAGCGGAGTTGGTAACGTTGAATCGGTTAAAATCAAATTAACGACTCCTGCATTTTCTGCAGTGAACACTACGGTCGCTCCGCTGAAGGTATCAATCGACCCGATTCCGGTAGTGCTTAATGCCCAGTAATATGGCGGGGTACCTTCACTCGCAATGAATGTTTTCGTCTGACCTATAGAAACTTGCGCTGTAGTTGTTGGTGATAATACAAGCTGTGGAAGCTCATACGGCGGTAGATATACTTCAATATCATCCGCATACGCTGGTTCTCCTGTCGCGACTCCTGATGCCTGATAGCAGGAATAAAAACCAACCCCACCTTCAGTGCGAGTTACCGAAGTAGTAATCAGAGGAGCTGGTGTTCCGGTATTCAACGCATTGACAACTTCTGGATAGGTCATATCGAGATACATTTTTACTTCGCTCCCGGAAAAAACCAGAATTATCCGATGCCAACCGTTACTGGTATATGTTGTCGGAACAGTCGGATTAGGTGCGGAATAATTATCTCGGGTAGCCCAGCAGGGAACGGTTATACCCCAAAAATCTTGTGTATAGTACCCGCCACGAACTCCTGACCCCCAGACGGGAGTGGTTACCGCCATTCTTCCGCCGATCATCGTATCATGCCGAGCAGTAATATCAATATTAATAAATACATTCGCTGAAATGAGCATATCAGTCCATGATTCATTTCCCCCAACCGCTCCTGCACCACCGAGTCCGCCAGGAGCAGCAACGACTTTCATCACCCAACCGTCTCCGCTTGGGTTCGGGAAAACTTGCCCAGCGGGGTATGCTGTATCGGAATTAGCAGGTATGATTGTTTCATCACCAATAATTTTTTTCCAAGTCTGCTGGAAAACACCACCAGTAACATATTCGGCAAAAACTGGCTTACTCCCGGCGAAAGATATGGTAACACAAAGAAAACTGAAACCTAGAAGTAATAGAATACACAATACTATATTTTTATTCATTTAATTTTTCACCTCCTTTAGAATTCATATTTATCCAGTTGATATTATAGAATAAGTAAATTTCTCTGTCAAATATTTTATTTTCCGCAAGATTACAAGGGAAAACTCATTACCGTTTAGCGGTTACGTTCCATTTTCCGAAACGTTGCTTTCATCAGGTAAACATCGTATGGTATCCAGAGCGACATGATAAAATAGACCGATTCCCCGTTATTTTCAACATAATGCGGATTTAGATATGATCCATACGCTAAATCGTTATAAGTCGAACTTGGAATCAGAACGATTGGTTCCGACCACGGTCCCCACGGAGTAGGCGATTGCCGGAGAACGATATCCCCTGCAGTTTCAGAACTCGATTTTTTCATGGTTAATGGATTATATCTATCGTGGAGCATCATCCATACGTTCGCCCAGCGGTTATACATGACCGACATTTCACCGACGCGTGGTTGAACAATAAGCGGGGCTTCAAATTCGTTCTTAATCCAGACCGGTTTTTTATTTTTTAATCCACCGAAAAATTGATATGATTTTATATTAGTTATCTCATTCGGGTTAACCCGAGCGAGTTTAACGCCACCATGTCGGTTCGGCGGAGTTCCCCAGAGATAAACATATCCATCGTTTAGGTTCGGGTCATCGTTTCCGCTAGCAGCAGCAACCATTCCGAAATTAGTATTACTCGGGAACTGGAAATCTTCTTGAATCTGAAACGATTGTCCGAAATTATCCGACCAGGCGAGTCCAGCGAAATGGGATTGCCAGACTGGGTCTTCTTTAGAACCCCAGAATCGTGGCGTCATATACCATACATACAATTTATTGTTGATACAAATGCCGCCAGTTGGAATATTCGTTATCGGATTCATTCGCGTATCGCGGATAATCTCACGGGCGCGACCGGATTTATCGGTTATCCACCCGTCGAATGTTATCCCATCAGTTAAAACGGTATCTGAACTATATGCCATTGTATTCCATCGCCATCCGTCACCTGGCCCTTCAGAAGAGAACGAATCCCCGAAAAGAAAATAGGTTGTACCCTGAAAATACATCATACTCCCGAGGTCAACCCCACCGATATCAACTTCCCAAGTCGGATTGATCGAATCCGACCCTTTCGTTCCGGTCAACCGAGCGATTTTATCAACTTTAATCGCATAAGCGATTTCTGGATAGCCGTTTGGTGTTAAGTAAAAATAGTTACAAATTAGATAGATAATCACGAGATACAATCTTATGTTTTTTAGCATATAGATAACTCCGGTTATTCTGGATACTGTGGTGTATGTTCGCTATGTCTTCAAGGTTTAATTTTTAAATTTCAGTTTTATATACCGCGGGAAGTAAATACGAGAATCAGCGACCATCTGCCAGAAATCAAACGAATTGCAGACATAGGTTATAATCAATTCATCCATAGATTCGGATAATTCCGGATGCGCTTTTGCGGCATAGCAGAAATAAGTCGAGTTCCAGCTTACTTCCGGGCAGAGATAAACCGTAGTCGGCTGACTCCAGGAACCATACGGTTTCAGTGCTGTGCGCATCAGGATACGGTTCGACATTCCGAGTTCGGTATAAACGCAAACGTACTTTTTCAAATACGGTAGATAATTGACCGAATATTCCGGTGCAATTCCATTGAATAGATACGAGCATTGTTTCGAATCAGATACCCATTTCCCGTTATTATAAAATCGCCATTGACGAAATTCAGTTAACCGATTCGCCGGAACTCGCGCGAGTATCATATTCCTCCCAACAATCCATTGACTCGGTTCATCTTGACAGCCGTAGATATACATATACTTCCCGACCTGCATAACCGCAGCGCCGAAAAAGTAGGTGCTTGTTCCATCGAAGTTGCCGAACGGAACTTTATATTGCCGGATACGCCAGTTCATCGGGTCATCGGTAGGATTCTCGATTTCCGCTAACCAGGTGCCGACTCCTTTGAAATTCCAGATAGAGTTCGGGTCACTTTGCGTAGAAACGATTTGCGAAAGGAAAATATAGAGTTTCGTATTCACCTTCATCCCCGCTTGTAACCAGAACCAACCGAGTCCGTCATCAGGGGTAAAAAATGCACGCGGTTTTCCCGTCGAATCTGTCTTCCAATAGAATTTTAGCGAAGCGGTTTTCGGATTAATCCCATGCTGCAGTGCAATCGAGTTGTTGATAATCGTTCCGCCGGAATGTTTGCCATCAACAATATCGCCAATCCAGGTATCGCCGTATAACCATAGAGTCACCTTATCTGATAGTGGTACCGAATACGCACCATCCGCGCCAGTCCAACCGGTCGTCTGCGCTATCAAGGTATTATATTCCGGATAGGGAACCACAGAAAACTCATGAGCGGAACTTATAGAAACTAAAAACACTATAGCAACCCCGGATAACCACAGATAAAAGCTTTGTGTAAAACGTGCTAAGCGCTTAATGTGAAGTTGATTTGATGACATTTAATTTTATTTTAATATTTCTACCATTTCGGTTTCTTCAGCTTCTTTCAATACTTTAATAATTTTTTTCTGCCAGGTTTGCGGAATAGAATTAAATACTTTTTGAATTATTTCCGATTCTCCTTGCTGGATAAGAACTTTTAAAACAACTATAGCAGTAGTACGATCTTTCAATGCCTTTTCATTATTTTTTCTCCGCTGGAATATAAGCAGTTTATGCAACGCAAAGTTTGCTGGATGGGGTAGGGTTATCGAAATATCATCTAGCTTAACTTGGATAGTATTCTGGGCGAGGAATCCGAGCATTCGTAACGGTTGTGCATTTAGACCAAATTGCGGCAGCGGATAAGGTTTATCGGTTACTTTTCCTAATTCCGGTACCAGAAATTCTAAAATTAAATCAGGATGATTAAGTCTGATATATCCTTTCGTTCCTTTAAAGTCAACGAGAAAACCTAAATTTTCAAGAAGCTTTGGAATATTAACTTTCGTCTGTATTCTCCTTGGTTTGGTTATTAAAAAATCAATATCTCGGGTTTTGATTGTAGTCTGGTCAATAAAAGGCACTGTAGAAAAATATTCTTTATAGAAATACAGGCACCAACTTCCGATAAGGATACAATCGGATAATATCCCCACTTTATGAAATCGGTGTAGTATTTCTAGGCATAATTCAGATTGCTTCTTTTCCACGTAACGCACTCCTTAAAAATCGAATCTGTTTATTAACCTGGGCTAATAACTTGCGATATTTAGCTCTCATTATTTTTGCTTCCTCATATTTTTTAACCTCTACATCGGATACTTTACCTTTATAAATATACCTAACCTTATACCCCTCGCGTCTGACTAAATAATAATATTCATGCCCGCGGATTTTCCGGACTACTAGGCACCCTCGAGGTAGCTTTCGCAGCGCCTGTTCATATCCTTTTTTCATTCGTAGTGAATTCTCTAATTCTTCAGCTAAAACGCTTTTTATTACTCCACGTTGCATAATAAATCCTCATGTTTATGGTTACCTAACAAACCATATAATTATACATCGTGTTGGGTAACTATTGTCAAGAAAAATATTACCTAACAAATGGTAAATGAACTATTCATGTTGGGTAATTGAAAGAAAGGATTAAATAAATAGGACTAATAGAATGAATGCTATTGCCACGGATACAAGTTTCTCCCAAATCCCGCTAAACATAACCTTAACCACGTCTGGCAAGAATAATCTTTGAAATATACATTAGATTTTATGCGCATCTGTGGCTATATAGATTTAGCTTCTATAGCTAGCATTAATTTTTATATAGTCGAACGATAAATCGCAGGTCTGGACTGTGATTCCCGCTTTCCCTAGATGTAAATCGATAACCAGTTTTATTTCCGGCGATTGTAAGATTTCTTTCGCTTTCTGTTCGTTAAAACCGGTTCCTTGTCCATTTATAACCAGCGGGAGTTGCGTTTCTCCTGTTCTGCTCGATACCCGTTGCTTGCTACCCGCTAAAACAATATCAATCTTCTCCGGATTAATCGCGACACCACTTCTTCCAATCGCTGCCATAATCCTACCCCAATTCGCATCGTTCCCGAAAAGAGCAGTTTTGACTAACGGTGAATTGGCAATCGTAAACCCGATTTGTTTTGCTTCCTTGACGGTTCTAGCATTCTTAATTTGAATTTCAACAAATTTCGTTGCTCCTTCGCCATCTTGAACAATCAGCCGTGCAAGTTCAGCACAGACATAATTCAATGCAGATTGGAATGCGGAGAATCCAGCAGAAGAACGCGAATTGATTTTGTTATTTCCAGCGAGACCGTTCGCTAAAATTAACACGGTATCGTTGGTGCTGGTATCACCATCAACGGTAATACAGTTGAACGATTGTGATACCGCTTCCTGCAGTGCGGTTGATAACGCTGATTTCGATATCGCACAATCCGTGGTCAGGAAGCAAAGCATAGTCGCATGTTTGCCAGTGATGGTCATATTCGGAGCAATCATTCCTGCACCTTTCGCAATTCCTGCGATTCGAACCGGTTTGCCAGTGATCATCAGTTCAAGAGCGATTTCTTTTGGGAATGTATCGGTAGTCATAATCGCGTACATTGCATCGTTCGCGCCGGTAGTTGATAATGATTCCACCGCTCGTTTAATTCCCGGTCTGATTTTATCCATGTTCAACGGTTGGCCAATAACACCGGTTGACGCAATGAGAACTGATGATGCTGGTATCTGTAAATATTTTGCAGTCAGTTTGACCATTTCCCAAGCATTTTGCAATCCCGATTTGCCGGTGCACGCGTTCGCATTCCCCGAATTAGCGAGAACCGCTTGTGCGGT
This sequence comes from bacterium, assembly GCA_026416715.1. Taxonomy (NCBI): domain Bacteria; species bacterium. The sequence goes on along the minus strand of JAOAEQ010000015.1, from coordinate 67,853 downwards.
TCCGGATTTGAGTTGTTCTATATCAACTAGAACCGGCGCCGCTTTAACTAAATTCGTCGTAACCGTTCCGGCAGCGACTGCCGGTACTTCGGAATAAATCAGCATTAAATCTTTCGCATCCTGTTTCTTTTTCAATCCGCAGGAGATTCCTGATGCGAGGAACCCGTGCGGAGCGGTAATCCCGCCGTTGATACGTTTATAAGTTTTCATCATGTAATTATCATAGCTGAAAATCCATGGTTTTTCAAAAGAATAAGTGAGAATAATATTTAAAAATAAATTGATTTAAAAGGATGGTTGCTAAATGGTTGTATATGCTTTATAATGAAATACTATTAAGGTATCTATCTAAGAAAAAAGGAAACTATTAACCTATGGATAATTCATTGCAATGTAAAATTGTGCTCATTGTATCTTATTGTATCGCAATCACTTTGAGTTTCGCACAGAATAATTCGGATATCATGTTCCGGTTCTACGGAACCGAACCTGGGATGATAATTGAAGTATCCCGCGGTCCGGCACAAAAATTATACCAACGGTTTACCGGAAAATCGGACTCATGGTCGCAACGTGAACAAACGAAAAGTATTATCCTGGCATTGCTCGAAGGACCAACATTAGATGAACAGAAATCCGGCCTTCGTTCAGCGATTCCTGTGGGAACGAAATTGAACTCACTGGATATTAAAGACGGGATAGTTTATGCTGATTTTTCAAAAGAATTGGTTAGTCAAGGATTTAGTGATGTGCAGGTAGATGAGATTTCTGACCAATTTCGCGTTGCGTTGCATAATGTTACCGGTCTAACCGGGTTTATTTATACTATCGAAGGGAAATCCCCAGCATATTATTATCCGGATACGAAACACCTGCGAGAACAACTTGACCGAGCACAAGGAACTACTTTTACAGGTGAAAAACCAGCAAGGGTTACATTCGCTGGTGGTGGACCGGTCAATACTTCCCGAGTCGTTCCGATCCCGACGAATGGACTCGCTGGGAAAAATATTTTTGTTTCCGCTGGGCATGGCTGGTATCATAACGGAACGAATTGGGTGTTGCAACGACCGTATTTATATACTATGAATGAAGATTATTCAAATGCAGCGACCGTGAATCTGTTTATGATTCCGATGCTGCAGAATGCGGGTGCGTACGTTTTAACCGCTCGGGAACGGGATACGCAAATTCGTGAAATTGTAGTAGATAACGCAGATGGTAGTAGTAATCCCAATAATGGAACCTATACGGAAACCGGCTCGTGGTCACATGATACACCTAATACCGGATTCGCTAACGGATATTCACCATATACCAGCGGGATAAATCCTTTTTCGCTTGGGTCAACCCGGCTCGCTACCGTTGCGGTAACCGAAACCGCTCGAGCGGTCTGGACTCCGAATATCCCTGTTGCTGGGAACTATGCGGTGTATGTTTCATATAATCGAGGAACAACACGTGCACCAGATGCACGGTATTTCGTTCACCATAGCGGCGGGACTACGCAGTTTATCGTCGACCAACGAGTTAATGGGAGAACTTGGGTCTATCTAGGTACATTCTATTTCGATACCGGTCGGAATAGCGCTACCGCAGCTGTGGTATTAACTAATGTTTCAACGACAGCCGGAACTACCGTTTCTGCGGATGCGGTGCGGTTCGGTGGTGGAGTAGGATTAATCACTCGCGGAACCAGCACCAGTGGACGTTATAAATATACTGAAGGTGCGAAATATTATGCGCAATATGTTGGTGCACCAGCGACTACGGTATACGATCTATTTTCATATAGCGATTATAGTTCCGATTATTCATTGCGTGGCGAATTTGCAAATTGGTATAGCGGTGCACCGAACGGACCGAACGGGTATCGGAGCGACCCAGGTCAAGGGATTCCGATAGATGCGATGGTAACCTTTCATAGCGATGCGGGAGTATATCCAACTTCAATACACGGCTCGTTAAGTATCTGGTATTTATATGACCAATATGGATTAGATACTTTTCCGGATGGAAGAAGTCGGCAATTGAGTTATTCACTAACCACCTGTATTCACAATCAGACATTATCTGATTTACGTGCGTTATATACCAGTACTTGGCGGGAATATGCTATTTGGAATTCGAATTATGCTGAAGCGCGAAGACCCAATTGTCCTTCGGTTCTCCTCGAAAGTTTCTCGCATGAAAATATGAATGATATGATGTATGCGCTCGACCCGCAGTTCCGGCACGACCTAGCTCGCGCGACCTATAAAGGGATACTCCGGTTTTTAGCGGCACAAGATGGCAGAACCCCGGTCGTTCTACCGTTGCCACCGAAAGATTTCCGCGTGATCAATATCGGCGATGGAACGCTCCGATTAACTTGGTCAGCAACGACCGATCCGCTGGAACCGACTGCTACTCCGACCGGTTATGTGGTATACCGTAGTCTTGATGGAAAAGGGTTCGATAACGGAACCTTAAGCAGTTCAACGACCATCGTTATTTCAGGTCTATTGCCAAACACGATCTATTATTTTAAAGTTACCGCATATAATTCCGGCGGTGAAAGTTTTCCGACCGAAGTTCTCGCTGCACGAACCCGAGTTGGGAGCACTGCGGATATTCTGGTAGTAAACGGATTCGAACGAATCAGTCGGCCGGAAGTAAATGCGGATACAACCGGATTCCCGCGCGAAGACCCTGGAGTCTGGCCATTGTTCAATGCACCGTTGATTGGTCAGCAGACCGCCTTTGTTGTTCAAACCGCATCACGACACGGGCAGGGGAATAATATCTATGCGAATTACCAGGAGTTAGGGAATTCGTTCGATTATATCATCCAGCATGGGAAAGCGATTGCGAATGCCGGATATTGGTTCGATTCCGCATCGAAGAAAGCGGTTGAAAATGGGTTTACGCAGTTAACCAGTTATACCGTCGTCGACTGGATCTGTGGCGAACAGCATGTAGTTACCCCGCCATTGATGGAGTTAACATATACCGGATATCCCGACCGAATGACCAATAAGTTTAAAACATTCGATGCCAATCTCCAGAGTAAAATAAGCACCTATTTATCGTTGGGTAAACATCTATTCATTTCTGGGTCGGATATTGCGTGGGATTTAGATGGTGCACCGTATGCCAGTTCTTCTGACCGAACGTTTCTCAATAATATTATTAAAGCTGATTTTGGAACGAATGATACGCAATCCGGTTTTGAAATTATTATTGATAACGGAACCAGCGGATATTCTGATTACGGAAACTGGACTACCGGCACGACAGCTTCGGGCAAATATGGTACGGATTATCGCTGGGCGTTAACCACCACCGGCATGTCAAATGCAACAGCGATATGGCGCCCGACATTTCCGCAATCCGGGGTTTATCAGGTTTATGTATGGTATTCACAAGGGAGTAATCGAGCATCGAACGCACCGTATACCGTTTATTATTATTCCGGCATGACCACGTTGTATATCAATCAACAGATCGGTGGCGGGCAATGGAATCTGTTAGGGTCATTTACCTTCAGTAGCGGGACGAGCGGATATATTGCTTTAACGAATTCAGCTGCGTCGAGTGTAGTTATCGCTGATGCGGTTCGATTTGAACCGGTGTATCAGGTGCAAGGAGTAGTGGGCAGTATTTTTAATGGATTAACCGGAATAGCGTTTGATAATGGAACCTATGGCATTTATGGCGTAGACCAACCGGATGGAATTATTCCTACAACCGGTGCAGCAACCAGTATGATATATAGTGCTACTACTGCGGTTGCCGGCATCCAATATGCACCAGCAGTCGGTGGGAGAATTGTTTATTTAGCGTTTCCGTTTGAAACCATTATTTCGGAAACAGCACGAAACACAGTGATGTCCCGTATTCTGAATTTCTTATTCACCGGCGTCCCGATAGAGTTATCCCGATTCGAATTATCGGCAGCTAAATAAAAATAGTATTATGGATTTGTGACGGAACTTGAACGTTCACGGTTGCTGCCTTTTCAATCTGAACTTTACGAACCTTTGCTAAAACTAAACAAAAAACTTTCGAACTATTTTTTTAAGTTACAGTTGGTAATCCTTCAGGATTGAAGTAAACTCACACAAGGAGAATACCATCGCCCGTAATTCAATTTGGGAACTATTTTATCCCGAGCGCAGATTTGCAGGTGTTAACGTGGATACGAACCGTATCCTTAACTGAAACCGCATATCCACCAGCGAGAACAATTACCAGTGGTATTTTTTTCTTTCGGCAATAATCCGTTACTAAGTCATCCCGATGTCGCAGTCCATCCATGGTAAGTTTCAATTTTCCGAGCTGGTCATGTTCATAAGGGTCAGCGCCAGCTACATACACAATCAGGTCAGGGTTAAACGCATCAATCTGTTTTGGGATAACCGTTTGCATTGCCGCTAGATATACCGAATCATTCGCAAAATCGTCTAATCCGATATCTAAATCGCTTTTCTGTTTGATCGGATAATTGTTCTCCTGATGAATTGAAAAGGTGAATACGGTATCGTCGTGTAGGAAAATATGTGCGGTACCGTTGCCCTGATGGAGGTCACAATCGATAACGAACGCTGTTTTAATTTTGTTCTCATATTGCATCACGCGAATCGCGACCGCAATATCGTTGATATAACAGAATCCTTCCGCATGGTCTGCAAACGCATGATGGAATCCACCGCCGATATTAACTCCAATACCGTTGGTTTCAATCGCTTTTCGAGCAGCGAGAATCGTCCCGCCAGCTGCGAGGAAATATGCATCGACAATCTGTTTAGTTAACGGTAGTTCGGAATACATCGTGCGATATGTCCAGCGCAAGTTAAGTAAATCGTTTAAATATGGTTCGGTATGAACCAGTTGGAGTTGGTCATAGGTCGCTGGTTGGGGTTCTAAGACCGCATGTGGCGGAACCAGCTTCTTGTTCATCAACGTTTCGTAAATCATACGATATTTTTCCATCGGGAAAACATGTTCGCCGATATCGCAATAATAGTTGTTTGAATAGATGAATGTTACCATAATGTCAGATTTGAGCGGCGAGATTTGAGGGGTGAAGAATCCTTTTGTTCCTGCTTCCTCGACTCTCAATTCTCGATTCTTTCTACCGTTAATCTTGATATTTTCATTATTATAACATATAATCTTATAGGATAATAAGAAATACCAAAATCCAAACAATAAAATCAATCCTGCCAAGAGAATTGACTGTGTCCACAAACGTTGGATTTTGAGTTTTGCCATTTGACATTCCCTGGGTTTCAGGGTTGTGGGCGATTAGCTCAGTTGGTAGAGCACCGCTTTCACATAGCGGGGGTCATCGGTTCGAGCCCGGTATCGCCCACCATACCACCATACCGCCCTTGTTCAGAATCCGAATTTCGGATATCGCACCAAACTCCAGACTCCAGAATTTGCAATAAACAATGGTCATAAACAACGCCTGCCGATTAGATTAGGGAAATTGCAATGTTACTAATGCCGGAAAGAATTCGTCAGATTATTAATTTCAGTTTTATTGAGAAATCGGTATTGTCCTGGTTTTAAGGTGCCTAGAGACAAGGGACCGAACTGAATCCGAATAAGTTTCAATACCGGATGTCCAACCGCGAAAAACATGCGTCGAATCTGCCGTTTTTTCCCTTCCGAAATTTCGAGTTCTAATAGGGTCATTGTTCGCGATCGGCGCATAACTCGAACTTTTGCAGGTGCGGTTTTGCCATCTTTTAATCTAATTCCTCGTTCTATAGCGCGAGCGGTTTGCCAATCCAACTCACCGTGAATCGTAACCAGATATTTCTTTGTAACACCATAGCGCGGATGGAGAAGTCGGTTCGCTAGTTCTCCGTCGTTCGTAAATAGGAGTAATCCTTCTGTATCCGTATCAAGCCGCCCGACAGGGAAAATCCGCTCTTTCAATTTCGGGAGTAAGTGATATACGGTTTTTCTGCTATGTGGGTCAGTAACCGTAGTGATATATCCTTTCGGTTTATTTAAGATTAAATAAACTTTAGTATCTGGCGGGCGGATAACTTGATTATCTATCCTCACTTCTGCTTGGTTTGGTTCAATACAATATCCCAACTGAGTGATAAGTTGTCCATCAACTCGGACTCGACCGGTAGCGATTAATTCTTCCGCTTTTCGGCGAGAACATACCCCGCAACGGGCGATATATTTCTGTAATCGTTCTACCATAGTTGTTTTAGCTTTTCGTGTTTTTACAACATCGTTTATCTCGAACAATAATAATTATTTATTTGAATAAATCTACCATAGGGTATATCAATTGTCAACCATATTCGTGTCAATTTTGACACGAAAAATATAACCTTACCTAACCGTTGAGCAAGATAAAACTGCAGAAAAACCTGATCCCGCTATACCGAACCTAACTTAAACAGATGGTTTAATTATAAGGTTGTTCGAATCTCAACGAACTCAGCTTTTCCAACGGGACGAAATGGTGATTTTAGTATGTAGCCTGTGGATTAATTTGAATTGGCATATTGGTTGCTCTATACTTAATTAGTGAGAAGGTGATATTTAATGAAACCGAAACATTCCCAACTAACTTTAATTGGAATATTCGTTTTCTTTGCATATATCCTTAGTTTAGCTGAACCGGAAGAAGAAAATGCGGATACCACCAAAATCATCATTATCCGGTCAACCAATACGTTATGTCTCTATATCAACGATAGTATAGCGAAGACCTATCGTATTGCCGTTGGGAAAACGGATACCCCGACGCCGCTCGGGAATTTTCGTATCGTTAATAAAGTCGTTAATCCTAGCTGGTATCCGCTGGGAAAAGATCCTATTCCGCCGAAAGTCGCTTCAAATCCGGTTGGTACCCGCTGGCTCGGATTAAGTGTAAAAGGATATGGAATCCATGGAACGAATCAGCCGAGTTCGATTGGGAAAATGGTGTCGAAAGGATGTATTCGGATGAGAAATAAAGATGTAGAAGAGTTGTTTCCATTGGTTAGTATCGGGACTTCGGTCGAAATTATTGATAAACCAGAACCCATAGACACAAGCGGACGAGAACCACAGTATGTAGCTGATTCCGAGATTCGGCCAATCTTATTAGCGACCGCTGTGTTAATCCAATAATCGTGCGCGTTTCATTTCGGCAAGAAGAACATATAATGCCAGCATACCGCTAGTGGTCGGTCATCCGCACTATCTTGTAAGACCTGTTTCGGAACCGCAGTATAACCGTATTTGAATTGGATAACATTGACTCCCCGACGCCATACTTCCCGTGGTATATCAAAAACATATTCTTGCCATTGATTCGCTAATTTCAAGGTGGTAACGGATTTCTTGTTTACAATAACCTGAACTGATTGCTCAGGTGAATCAGGATAATAAAATGGGATAACGTGGATTTTAACCAGATAGGTTTTGGGCTCATAGAGATAAACGAATAGACTCGATTCCGATCCAATCGACCAGCGAACTGGAATATCGTAATAATATTGTGGGTCAGCCCAACCGGATTTCAGAAATTCTTTATCAATCGAATAGAATTCAATCGTACCGTTGAGGGAACCATCAAGAAAATCGAGATATTTCCCAACAACAATATCATAATAACTTGGCGGAACATCGTATTTGATACTGAAAATGTAATTTGCAGGAAATGAAAATGGATACCCGAAATATTGTATCGGTTTCCATACTTTCCGAGCGAAAATTTCGGTTAACCGAACTGATTCGCCATGGGGAATCCTGCAGAGCCGAAATTCCCGCATAAACCATAGGTTCCAATACATTAAACCAGCGAGGAGTATGCCAGAAACTATCCAGAATTTGCGGTTGAACCATTTTCCGGTAGTTTCTAGCCCTGCAGCTAATCCGAGCGCAAATATCGGTATGATACTATCGAACCGTCGTGCACCGTATCCGCCACCACCCCACCATTGTCCTACCGCACTATTCACATAACTCATCGCTAGATATCCGAGTAGTAAATAACACATCAGGGTTTTATCCCGTTTGTAGAATAAGAAGAACCCGAACGTAGCGAATAAGGTTATCGGTGACCAGGAAAACAGACCGTTCCGCGATGCAAAAAAGATTTCCGGAATATTCGGTTTATCCCATTGTACGAAAAATTTCCCTTGTGGAACAACGAAATAATTGCCGTATAAAATTTTCCAGACGATAAGTTGCGGTAAGGATAATACGGCAACGATAAGCAGAAAAGCGAGATTTCCTTTTAATAAATGCAAAAACGCTGTCTGGTTTTTCCGTTTCAGCGATTGATAATATTCTAAGATGGATTCAAGCGCCGGGATAAGCATAAAAATCCCATTCTGCCAGCGGACTAATATCATAATTCCGGAGAATACACCAAGCATACACCATTGGGCAATCGTGCGCGATTTGTTTCGTGTAGCGTTCCAGTAATAGATAAAGATAGTTATCGCAAATAACGACGTGGTATGTGAGTAGAATGGTTCGAAGATTGTATAATAAATCATAAACGAACCTAGCCAGATGGAAATAACCGAAATGAATGCTATCCACTTGGCATAATATTTCTGACAGAATAGGTAAATTAAATAGAATGCAGCAAAACTATACAGAACACTTCCCAAGAGAACGAAATTTGTATACATGCCACTGATACCATTCGCAGGTATTTTTGCGCCGAATAGGTTTAGCAATAGCACGATTGCATGAGCGAGCAGGAAGAACGGTGACCAGAGTATTGCGGGACCGACTGACATATGGTTTTGTTTCCTACCAGTAACAGTTAACGGGAACGCAGTTGCCGGCGGAGGATTGCCGAGCAGCGCATAGTCGTTCTCAAAATCAACATCCCGGTCAAAGACAAATGAACGGAGATAAACGTAATATTCGACGCCATCGTAGCTTCCGATACGTTCACCATAGATAACCGCAAATATGGTTATGATAACGAAAATGGAAAAGAGACAATAGGTTGGTAGCTTGGCCGAGTTGTACATTGGCTATATAATTTCGATACTCTGGAAATATTCTTTCGACCCGCAATCTGCGAACCAACATAACTGTTCATCAACCATATCGAATTTTAATGCATACTTGCCAGGTTCAAAATCAATAGCAGTTTCAACGGTAATCTTGAACTCTTCTCCCGGATGAATATCTTTTTCTAGCGATTGCTGTTTCACTGCTTGCAGCAATTGTCCGGTGAGTGAAACTAATTTAACGCCAAACCGAACGTATCCACCGAACGGTGATTCCTGATGGAGCCAGATCGTATCCCCGATATTTTTAATTCGAGCGGTGATGGTAATTGGTTCGTTGCGTTTAATCCGCTGCGGAACGTTAACTTCTTTTATTTCCGCTTTCAGTATCCTTGGACGACGACTATCATAAACTACCGATTCGCTTTTATGCAAAATAAATATCGGATGCGTGTTTCTAACATGAACCGCATAACAGGTTGTAAATTGTTTTATAGCGTCCGGATGTAACTGTTCTACATATTGCCATTCTTGATATGAATATCCCATCACATCAGGATATACTACTGGTTTAATTGTCATCTTTTTAAATCCAGCTTGTATCGCTAATTGATATATCTCATCGATATCAACGCTTTTTTCAAGCGTACCGAACTCTTGCATTTCCCGTTTCGATAACTCTGAATCGCCATGCATAGCGCCCGGTTCTGAAAATACCGCTTTCCCCTCGGGTTTGAGGATACGCGATAATTCATTTAATACCTTCTGGAAATTCGGCATGTGATGTAACGAATTGAGACAAACCACTCCGTCAAAAGTACTATCAGCAAAGGGGAGTTGTTCTCCATCGGCACAAACGAACCCATACCAGAATTCTTTATATAACCTCGGGTTAGATTCAAACCGTCGTTTTCCATATTTCAGTTGCGTCGGTGAAATATCAAATGCTACGGTTCGATATCCGAGTTGATGGAGCCATTCTGAAACCCAACAGGAACCTGCGGCAACATCTAGAATAAGACTATTCACTGGCAACTCCAAACTGAGCGCAACCACGCTGAAATCATAGATATACCGCCCGCTCATGTTCGGTGGCCATTTCCAAACTAGCGGAATCCGAATCGATAATTCCGGGTCGTATTTTTTTGCTACTTCTTCTGCGGCAATATCCCAATTTTTTTTCTTGTTTTTCATAGTTAATAATTCTGTGACACCACCTTTTATTTCTTTTTCATAACGATAAGGTATCAAAATTGATGCTTCGTGGAGAATCGAATTCTCCATCGGAGTTAGATCAAGGGTATCGATTTCTTGTTGAATGTTTTCTAATACAAGCGGGAGCATCTCTCGGTTCGTTTTTCCTGATTTCCGTGGTTGATGATGGATAATCTCTTCGATAAAATCAATATATTCTTTTGCGACGATTTCTAAAGTACAGTTTTCCAAAACATACTTCCGTGCATTGCTCCCGATTTCATGCCGTAACGTTTCATCGGTGATAAGCTGCCGTAATAATTGCACCAGATGTTCTTCTTCATTCGGGGCTAAATCTACTTTAAGACAACAGTTGTCCGGATATTCTGCATACTGCCGATAATTCGAAACCAGTGTCGGAATCCCTGCCGCAAAACTCTGATGTAACGTTAATGACGTTTCTCCCGCACTCGGATATCGCAAATTGATACTGATATCCGCAATATTCAGGTAATCATAATAGGTTTGGTCGTCAACAAATTCTGTTACCCGAACATACGGTTCAAGCGATAATTCTTTAATCTCGCGATAGATATCATAGGTTTTATTACTTTCCCCAACGAGAATATAACGGATATTGGGAAACTCGTTGGTTAATCGCGCTATCGCACGTAATGCGATATCAATATGTTTAATCGGACTGATGAACCCAAATGAAGCTATGAGAATTTCATCCGAGGTAAATCCATATTGTTTACGTAATTTCGTTTTAGTGTCCTGGTCGAGAATATCAAATTTTTCCCCGGTACTCATCGGAATCGTTACTACCGGTTTATGCGGATAATGTTCTTGAATATATTGTTGATAATACTCACTATGCACGACAACGCCATAACTCGATTCGATAATCGTTTTATTCATCGGGAACTGGAATTTATCTATTTCACTGAACGTACCAGCAATAAATCGTTCTGCTGCATAACGTCCTTGCAATCCGTGGTTGGTTTCCATATCAATGATAAACTCAGGAAAATTGTAGTTAACATAGGTTATTCCCGCAAGAAGATGAAACAGAATGAAATCATGTAAGACAATTATCCCCGGATGGGTTAGCGTGAAGGGATAGAGATACTGATGATACGCATTATTGCCGAGATGGTATAGTGCCATATCGTATCGAGACGCAAGTTCATAGTACCGGATATAGGGATGAATGGTAAATGCAGCGGTTATCGCCGGATTTGTTGGCTGATAAGCATCAATAAACAAGTCTACTTCCGCATGTTTCGCAAGATACGGGAGTATATCTTCGCTATATTTCGAGATGCCAGATTTTATCGGAGATATTGGACTGAAATAAGCGATTCGCATGCTGCGTATCTAAACCACGGAAGAACTGAACACCGTACCATTTAGTATTGCGTTCTTCCGTTCTTTCGTTCTTTCGTTTCTAGGTTTATGTTATTGTTTTCGTTAGTTCAGGGATAACGGTATCCCAGTTGATAGATTGAACTTTCTGAAATCCAGCGTGTCCTAATTCACGGCATTTCTGTTTATGTTCATATAACGCATCGATTTGTCTCGCGATATCTTCCGGTGTCGGTTCTGCAACTAAACCAGTTACCTCATGTTCCACAAATTCTAGAGTACCGCCAGCGTCGTTTGTAGTTATCACGGGTTTTTTAGCCCGGAACGATTCCACCGTAACATAGCCATAATCTTCGTCGATTGGTGCATAGAAGGTAGCGAAACACGTCGCATAAAGGTTACTTACCGTTGCATCGTCAACAAATCCGACTAATTTAACTCGATCGCCAATTTTATATTGAGCGATTTTCTGGTTGAATTCTTTTGTTAAGAAACCTGACCCGGCAATAATACATTTAGCGTTACTTTTTACATACCGGAATGCTTCAATCAAAAGATGGAATCTTTTCAACGATTCTAATCTACCTAAGGTGAAAATGAAATCTGCATATTCCGTTTTATTTGATAGCGGTAAATCTCGTGGTGGCGGATACAATACCGTGCCACGAATTCCGTTATATTTCTCTAGCCGATCGGCAACCCGCTTGGATATCGTATAGATCGCTTTGCATTCTTTAAATGCTGCATTATCCAGTTTAACTACAATTTCCTGCGCCTGATGGTCAGGTAACGTATACTGAAAATGTGTCTGGACTAACAGGGCATCATGCAGATTGGTATTTGTTCCGTATAAGTCGTACGCTGGTCGATGTTGATGCACCAACCAAACAATTTTGTTCGGATGTTTCACCAGATAGGAAGGGAATTTGGTGCCGATAACCAAATCTATTTTTTCTAAACAAGAATCCGTTATATCAATCAATCGCCACACAAACGCATCTTTAACCAGCTGTTCTTTCGGATACCATTTGAATGGTATCCGAATCTGTTCGACGGCGAAGCCACGTCGCGTTAATTCGCGACCTAATGAATCTGCTAATATTTCCGCACCACCCCAGAGAAACGGAATTTGCGCATTGCAAATACAAATTTTTTTCTTAGCCATAGTAGCAATTGAGTAACGAAAGAACAAAAGAACTAAAAACCGTTAGAACAGAAGCATTCATGATAACGATGGTTGTTTCGTTCTTCTTTCGTTTTCCTGTTGATTGGTTATTTTTTGGCGATAATCGCATACTCTTGCCATCCGTAGAAAAGTTCGTTGAGCCGACTGAATGCTAAATTGATTTTCTGCCAAGCAGTTTCCTCCTCTGGGGTTAACTCTTTAGGAAGTTCAATTCCTTCCAGCATTTCTTCTAACGGAACCGCAGAAGTAAACTTTATCTCAACTTCGCGAAAACCGTGGCAGTCAAATAAAAATTTTAACGCTTGCGGATGTAACGCCCGTTGATGGGTTAAATCGAGGAGATAATTCCGGCTATAACTATAGAATGAAAGCGGATTCAGCGTTTCAACCACCGCAATTCCGTCCGGTTGCAGTTTCTGGTAGATTAACCCAACTATCTGCCGAATATCCGGCAGTTTGAAATGTTCGATAACCTGTGCGGAAAAAATTCCGTCAAACGTAGCATCCGGTGTTTGCGCTAGGAACGTTAATAAATCCGCACATGTTACATTTAACCCGCGCTGTTTCGCTAGTTCGACTAGTTCCGGATTAATATCAATGCCTAATGCCGGCAGATTGTTTTCTTGTAACAATTCCAGAAATTCGCCTCGTCCGCATCCTAAATCAACGATATTTTTGCAATCCCGAAAATAATCGATATAAATCTGTTGCCGTTTTTTCACATGTTCAATCGTATCGCGAAATCGTTCATTGAACAAATGATATTGATGCGCATCAAGTCCTTCCTTTTCTTTATGATACCAATCGATAAGCTCGTTTACCGATTGATTGATATGTTGGAAGTTTGATTCGAGTGATTGAGTGTGCTGGTGTACCGCAGCGAGTTTCGCTTGTTCTTCCCAGAGCGCATTGCGGATAGTAAGCGTCAACTCATCTATCTGGTTGAGTTTGTCTAACGCATGGAGAATTTCGCTTAACGACTGATTGATGTATTGGATGCTCGATTCGAGCGATTGGGTTTGCTGGTGTACCTCAGCGAGTTTCGCTTGCTCTTCCCAGAGCGCATTGCGAATACTTAACGTCATATCGTTGAACTCCTGTTGGTTTTTTTGTGCAGCTTGGAATTTTGCCGCCAGTGTTTCGATTCTTTTATCCAGTTCGGTAAACAGGAAATCCGTTCGGGCAAGGAGATGCTGCAGATTAATTTGGTTAATCGTTTGCGCTAGATACATATTAAAATTGCGCTGGTCTTCAAGGACATTGCATAACGGGAGTTTAATGAGTTGAAAGAGTATCTTTTTATACCAGACAATGAACGGACCGATTATCGGTCGATGTGAAGTAAACGGCCGTTGTCCAACATTCCAGGATTCATTTAATTTAACTTTTAATTCATCTAAATTCATAGCAGATACTCCTTTATCTAGAACGAAGTCAAAAGATTCCGGCTGTTTCTTTCCCTGCCGGTTAATCTGCTGCCGAATTTGTTCCATAATCGGCTCGATTTCGAGTCGTGGCTTCTGGTTCATGGTATTGAACGCTGGAGAGAACGAAAGAACCGCTGAACGAAATCATCACATTGCATTGCGGTTCATTCGGTGTCCGTTTTAGGTTCATCCGTTTTTCCGTTCTCCTGTTTCCAGTAACTCCGCAGGGAACTCCCATTGATGCTTCGGGCGAAATATCCCGACATCTTTTATTTTGCTCCGAATCACAAACGAAAGAATATGGACAATATAATCATACGCATATTCTTCCGGCGAATGCACCGCAACATCGAGATAATAATTCCCTTCTACCAACGGCAACGAATCGAGGTTGCAGCGAATTACACCATCGTTGGTTAATTTTCCTAGCTGATACTGCTCAATATGTGTGTTGGTTCCGTAACAGCGGATACCATCTTCGCGAAATATTCCGATACCGAACACTGGGTGGTCTACCGGCGTATGGACTTTATATGCCAGCTCAATCGTTACGGACTCTCCAGACTCGAATAAATATCGTTCCTTCTGTTCGGAATCAATCAGTTTCGCATATATGATTTCTACTTGTCGGTCACCCCAGCGTTGCGGTGCCGTGGCTGGAGGTACACCAGCTGGTAGCTGGGACTCAGGGGGATGTGGGGGAGTCTGGACTTCTGCAGCGCGAATCTGTTGTTCCGCGAATAACCGAGTTTCATCTGATTTCGCTAAATGGTCTCGATACGCATGAATCACCCGCAACGGACTTCCCTGTTCCATCAATTTCCCGTTATGGAACCAGACCGCAACATCACACCATCGTTCTACCGCTTCGAGACTATGGGTTACCAGAATAATGGTTTTCCCACGCCGTTTAAACTCTTCTAATTTCGCATAACATTTCTGGACAAACGAGGCATCGCCGACCGCAAACACTTCATCAATGAGCAAAATATCCGGATCAACATTCACCGCTACCGCAAATCCTAACCGGGTATACATTCCCGCAGAATAGGTTTTCACCGGATTATTGATAAACTCCTGCAACTCCGAAAATTCTACAATCGATTGATACTGACGGTCAATTTCCTTTTTCGAAAGACCGAGTATCATTCCGTTAATATAGACATTCTCACGACCGGAAAACTCCGGATGGAACCCTGCACCAAGGTCAATCAACGCAGATAATCGCCCCCGCGTTTTAACTGTACCGGTATCCGGTTGTAAAATATGCGCAATTATCCGTAGTAAGGTGCTTTTTCCTGAACCGTTTTTTCCGATGATTCCGACCGTCGCCCCTTGCGGAACGGAAAGACTCACATTTTCCAGCGCCCAGAACCAATGGTAATTCGGTGCTTTTTTCCGCCAGAATATTCGCAGGAATTCATCTTTCAGCGTCGTATACTTGCCCTGTTCGGTAGAAATTTTAAACTTTTTTGAAATGTTATCCAGGATGATAGCTTCGTTCATTTGCAACAATCACTGTTCAATATTCAATGAGCTGTTTAAAATGAAAATTGCTAATTGCTAATGTTGCATTTTGCATCGCAGAGTGTTGGGTTATTAAACTTCTTCGGCGAACCGTTCTTTTCGCAGCGTAAACGTATAGGTTCCGAACAGAATAACGAACATCGTTATCCCAGCGAAAAGAAATAACGATTTCCAATCCGGAAATGTTCCAGCATATAAAATATTCTGATATCCGGTTATCAGCGGCAACATCGGGTTCCAAGCGAGTAGAATTTTAAATTTATCCGGAATTTGCCATATCGGATAGATAATCGGCGTCGCGAAAAACCATAGTAATAACAGGTTCGGAACCAGATGTAATAAATCGCGATATTTCGTGCCTAACGAGGAGACGAATAGCGCTACTCCCCAGGTGAATAGCAGTTGCAATAAGATTAATATCGGCAATGCGATGAGCGCTAGCGTGAACTTGATTTTGTATAAGAACAAGAAGATGAAGAGAATCGGCAAACTTAACAGATAATTAATCAGGTTCGAAAGAACATGGATAGTCGGGAATACCTCCGATGCTAGATATACTTTCCGAATCAACCCAGCGTTATTGATAATTGATGAAGTCGCTTCCGTTAATGCCGTCGAAAACCATATCCACGGGAGTAACCCGCAGAGCAGAAATGCGGTATAATTCGGCATTTCTACCCGCATATAGACATAGAAAACAAACGAATATACCAGCATTAACAGTAGCGGGTTCATAAACGACCAGAGGAATCCGAGAAAGGTTCCCCGATATCGGGATTTAAGTTCACGAATTACCAAACTCTGGATTAACGGGCGATATCGAATGACTGCTTGTATCGGTTCGATAAACATTGAAGTTAATAGGTTTACCAGATAAATTTGAACTTAAAAGTATACCATTCATAACCAAATTCGTGCAAGATAGTATTAAATCTGTACCATAACATATATCGAGCAAAGATGAACGATATCGTTCTCGTTCATCCTTGTTGCGGTAGTGTATCGTTTGTATATAGGGAGTAGGATGGGAATTAAACCGTTCAATTCTCATCTTACTCCTTGTCAGTTCTGGATAGCAAGGTCTTACCTTGAGGGATATTGGGGGTATATTCGATTCAAACGAAGTACGATTGACCTTGTTCCTGGCTAAACAGTTTCAGTTTGCGTTCGAGTGCCGACAACATAAATTGCTGGTGGGATACTTTGCACCGGGCATTTATTTTCGCAAATTCCGCACCCGATACATTTCTCTTTAATCACATACGGCTGGAGTACCTGCGTTGGCGGGTAACCTTGATAGTGTACCGTTGCAAGAATTCCCTTAATTGCTTTTCCTGGTATCGGACACATCTCTTCACAGACCATACAGTTCATCGGTTGGGTCCAGGGGATACATTTATTCTTATCAATCACCGCAGTCCCGATAACCGTTTTCTGTTTTTTTTCCAACAGGATACGTTGAATTGCGCCACTCGGACAAACCTGACTGCATAAGGTACATCCGAACTCGCAATACCCAATACGCGGGACGAGTTGCGGTGACCAAACCCCTTGCCAACCGGATTGGAGTAAACTCGGCTGTAATCCGTTTGTCGGACAGACTTTCATACATTCCCCGCACCGGATGCATTTATCCAGAAATATCGTTTCATGGTTAATCCCCGGCGGACGAATAGGTACCGGCATCGAATTCCAATGTACCGAATTAAGTTTTAGTGCAGGGACAGCAATAATACTACCGGCAGTAGCATAGATGAAACCTCGACGCGAAATCCCAGTCTTAGTTCCAAGTTCGGATTTCGAATTTCGGATAGCAAAGTTCAATCCAAAGTGGACTGCTCTAGTTGGACAGACCGAAACGCACTCCATACATCCGACACATTCTAATGGCAGATAACTTCTGCCATGATCGCGAATCGCATTCGTTCGGCATCGACGAACACAGCCGAGACATTCGATGCATTTTTCCTGATTCACCCGCCGTTTGACCGGCGACCATTTTCCCAACCAGCCGAGCATCGCACCAAGCGGGCATACATATCGGCACCAGAATCGCGGGGTTAATCCCGTAGCACCGAGAACCAAAAGGATGATAAGTGCAAACGTCAGGTGGTTTAGATATACCGGCTGGTTGAACGCTAGAACTCCTTGTTTCAACAATCCATAGACCGGTTCAGAAACTTTAGCAATTATAGGAATGTTATAGAGGGTATCGAACGTTCCACGAAGTATTAAATTTATATAGGGATATACTGCGAGCGACATTGAGCGGGTAATCAGAACCAGCGGGTCGAGAACCCAAATCATCTGAACTCCGAGCACCGCTAGAATAATAAAAATCAAGAATCCGTAAAATTTCACTTTCCGCCAGCCGCTCTCATGGTTAATCGTGACATTTTCCGGTCGTTGCCTTTTTCCTTCATCCTTCTTTCCGCGAGGGATTCTCTTTCGCCATTTCAACCGGTCAACGAAATCGATATGGCTTCCAAGCGGGCATATCCACCCGCAGAACCAGCGGCCGAAAATGAGGGTTAATCCGAAAATTATCATTGCTGGAATAAAGAGTGTGGTAAACGTATGGGTAACGAGAGTGGTTACCAACGCCGCTAACGGGTCAGCGCGCAAAAACATATCCACCGGTATTTTTGACGTCAACGGGTATACAGTGATAATCAGCAGAAACCAAAAGAGAAAAAAGAAGATGGTTTGAAATATAATTCTTGTTACTCTCATATTAAAAAGTTAACCCCGAGCAATCGGGGTAAACCGCTCAGTTTAGCAAAACGCGCAAAAATAATTTATTCTGAGCATTCTTAGCGAATTTATCTTTGTCTCTTTGCGGTTAAAGATTCTCTCATACTATTTTAGCATTATTTGTTGGTAGATAGCATTGATTTGGGCAGCGATTTTCTCAATCGTGAACTCCTGTTCAACTCGACGACGACCAGCTTCCCCGAGTTGTTTCGCCCAATCTGGATTAGTAAGTAAACGGTTGATAGCGTCAGCAAGCGCGTCTGGCGAATTCGGTTCAACTACCAGCCCGGTTTTCTCATGCAGGTTTACAAACGGGACTCCAGTCGCTAAATTGGTGCTAACCACCGGTTT
Source organism: bacterium (assembly GCA_026416715.1). Classification (NCBI taxonomy): domain Bacteria; species bacterium. The sequence goes on along the minus strand of JAOAEQ010000015.1, from coordinate 49,068 downwards.
ACCGCAAGCGAACGCTTCCAGCTGGACTGCACCGAACGCTTCACTTCGTAGATGCGATGGAAGGCAGAATATTTCGCAGGCGTAAAGATAAGCGACGAGTTCAGAATCATCGACTTCACCGAGAAAGGTTACTTTCCCTTGCAACCCGAGTTGGGCGGTTAGTTCCTGCCATTCGAGTTGTTTCGGACCCGAACCGATGATGAGGAGCTGTGCATGGTGAACCTGTTGCATTGCGTGGATTAAGATATGGACTCCTTTATAATACCGCAGTTTCCCAACGAAAAGGATTATCGGATTCGGATATTGCCGTTTAATTTCAGCGATATTCCGTTCAATTCTCGGCGTTAACTTGAACTGGGTTAAATCTATCCCTAACGGAACAATTGAACATTTTGTTTTATAATTCTGTAAAATCGGTGAACTATCCAGATAGTTTTGTGACGTAACGAGAATGCGGTCAACCTTATTGAGAAATCGGTATAAAAATGGACGGTAAACCGGCATGAAGACCGCTTGCCGAACGATATCACTATGCCAAGTGAGAACCAGTTTTCCTTTCGGTTTAGCGGATAGATACGCAAGTTCAGCAGTCGGATTCGGATGATGGAAATGGTATATATCCGCAGCGAGACGGTTGAACCACCGATGGAACGATGGGGTAATCGGTGCGGAGAGAATCCGACCGAGTTGCGCGATTTTATATACGGTAATCCCGTCAATAGTTTCTAGTTCGGTTCGAGATTTCCGGTTTGCTACCAGAACTTCAACTTGAAAATATTGTTTCTGCTGCTGACAGAGCAGATTGATATGGTTCTCGATTCCGCCACGAATCGGCGGAAAATAATCTTTATACACGTGGACTACCTTCATATAGAAATGGTTCTATAGAGGATAAGTTACATCGGTATCATGTGCCGGTATACTCTATTTACCCTATGCAATCTTGTTTTCGCTCGTAAAATATCTTTGTTGATTTGAGCAATCAGCGCTTCTGGAGTCGGGAATCGCTTTTCATCACGCAATCTAGCGATAAAATAGACTTTTATATGTTTCTGATATAGATTTCCTCGATAATTGAAAAGATAGGCTTCCAAAGTCGGTTTAGATGATTTACCAAATGTCGGCCGGTAACCGATATTCATTATTCCTTGGTATTGTTTCCCAGAAAATTCCGCAATAACTGCATAGACTCCGTTTCCGGGAATAACTTCGTTTGCGGTTACCAGGTTTGCGGTCGGGAACCCGAGCGTTCTCCCGCGCTGCGCGCCTCGAACTACGGTTGCTGTAATATGATGCGGTCGCCCTAGCATTTTTGCAGCATCATCAACTTTTCCAGCACGGAGCAATTCGCGAATGCGGGTGCTACTGATTGGAATGTGGCGATAACATACCGGTGGGACGACAATAACCCGAAATCCGAGCGTTCGTCCGAGTTGCTCTAATAACCGAACATCACCCCGTGCATGTTTTCCGAATCCGTGGTCGTGCCCAACGACGATTTCCGTTAATTGAAACGATTTGGAAAGGACTCGGGTAATAAACTCGGTTGCGGTTAGGTTAGCGAACTGTTTCGTAAAATGCAGATTGACGATAATATCGAGACCAAAGTTAGCGAGATACGCTATTTTCTCTTCGTTTAGTAATAATAATGGCGGGCAGATTGACGGCGATAAGATTTTCAACGGATGTTCTTGAAAGGTTAGAACGACTGATTGTGCGTTTGCATATTTTCGGGTTCGACTAGCGAGCTTCTTGAGAATCTGTTGATGTCCCCGATGGATACCATCAAAAACTCCAACGGTGATAATGGTTTTCTTCTGGGAGCAGCGTTGCGGTAATTTGTTTAATTCCGATACTATAAGCACAGGGTTGTTTTTCAGATGCGTTAGTAATCAATATCGAATGTAGAGTATGTTTCTGTTATCGGTTGCCATTCAACTTTTATATCGGTTACTTTAGCCAATCGCGGTCCTTCACGAAGTTTCGTGAGAAACAATTCTAAGGTCGGTTTATCTCCTTGCGCAAGGACTTCAACCTCGCCGTTCCATAGGTTTTTAACATATCCTTTCACGCCAAGCTGGTTGGCGATTCGTTCTGCGTAAAATCGATATCCAACTCCTTGCACCCGTCCTTGAATGATAGCTTTAAATTGTTCGAGCATAGTACCTAACAAAACGGCAAATGCCAAACTCTACATTCTAAAACAATATTCAATAACAAATATCATACCCACCATGCGTATTCCTTTGTAGAACATACACCCAACACTGTTGCATCTGATGTAATGATATCGTTATGTTATGTTGGTGAACAATTAGTCAATGAGCTGGTCGGGGCGACCAGATTTGAACTGGTGGCCTCATGGTCCCGAACCATGCGCGCTAGCCAGCTGCGCTACGCCCCGATAATTCCGAAATAGATAGCCATATGTTAGATATAATATTTTAGTATAATAAACCCTAAGATAACAAGTAGAACAAAGATTATGGTAAGGAGATTGAAATATTTTTCAATAAAATATCGAATTGGCGGTCCGAATTTCCAGAGTAACGCTGCAACGAGAAAAAATCGCGCTGACCGACTCAAGAGTGAAGCGAAACAGAACATTCCAAAATTTATCTGGAATACGCCTGCCGCTATCGTAAATACTTTATAGGGGATAGGAGTAAATCCGGCAATACTCACTGCCCAGAAATCATATTTTTGATATAACTGTTGAATCAGCTGATATTTTTCCTGCGCCCCGTATCCATACCAGCTCAAAATCGGTTTTCCGAGCAGGTCGAAAAAAGCATATCCTAAAAAATAACCGAATATCCCGCCGATGACTGACCCGACTGAACAGATTGCTGCGTAGCGAAACGCTTTTTTCGGTATCGAAATCGATAACGCTATCAGCAAAACGTCTGGCGGAACAGGAAAAAACGAAGATTCGGCAAACGCTAGCCAGAATAATGCCCAACTCGCATACGGTGTTTCCGCCCAATGTAGAACCCAATCGTATAATCGTCTAATCCACTGCAAGTTCGATTCTCCTTAGCATATCAGTCGTCTAAGTTCTCTGCTTCTAAATGCCACCCTTCTTGCCCGAGTAACGGAACAAAAACACAACCGCAAACCGTTCGCGTTTTATATCCTTTTACTTTCTTTTCAACTACCGTTAACGTTTGTGAAAATCTGTTGCCAACGGGAATAACCAGTTTTCCACCAGGTTGTAGTTGGTCAATCAAGGTCTGCGGTATTTTCGGCGCACCAGCGGTAACTATGATACCCGCATACGGTTGTTCTGCTGGATAGCCTAGCGTGCCATCCGCACAAATCACAGTAATATTGGTATATCCCAGTTCTGCAAGTCGAGCTCGCGCCTGATCCGCTAGTGTTGCAATCCGTTCAATTGAGATAACCGATTGCGCTAGTTCGGCTAATATCGCCGTCTGATATCCGGAACCGGTACCAATTTCAAGGATTTTTTCTGTTCCGTGTAATTCGAGACATTGGGTCATAATCGCTACCATATATGGCTGCGAGATTGTTTGTCCTTCTCCGATAGATAACGGACAATCTTCATACGCTGATTTTTGCAGTTCAATCGGGACAAATTTTTCTCGGGGAACCTTTCCCATTGCTGCCAGCACCCGAGTATCGGTTATCCCCCGACGGATAAGTTGGGTTTGAACCATTATCTGTCGTTGTTGTGCAAAATTCATAAGATTACCATAATCGGTATAATCTGATATTCCAATGGGTAATCATTTTAACTTAATCTCCCATTGTTTCAGGATCGCTATCGCCGCATAATTGGTTAAATCGAGATGGACTGGCGTAATTGAAATTTTATTCTGGGCGATCGCATAGAAATCCGTTCCCGGTTCGTTTTTATAGGTCGGTTCTTCACCGCCAATCCAATAATACATCCGTCCCCGAGGGTCAACCTTTTCGATAATGGAATCCCGATAGATTCGTTTCCCTTGCCGGGTTATTTCAACCCCCTTGATTTTCGTGTACGGTAGGTTCGGGACATTGATATTGAGTAACGTATCAGGGGGAAGTTCTTTGGATAATAATAAGGTAGCAATATATTTTGCGAATCGTGCAGCCGCTGCATATTGCGGTTTAACGAAACTTGCGACGGAAATTGCAAACGATGGTATCCCGTGAAGGATACCTTCAATCGCTGCGGAAACGGTGCCGGAATAGGTAATATCATCGCCGAGATTAGGTCCGCGATTGATTCCAGAAGCGACGAGGTCAGGTTTGCGTTTCAAAAAATGTAACACGCCATACATAACACAATCAGTCGGGGTTCCATCAATCTGGATCGTTCGTTTATTCAATTTTTCTGCCCGAAGTGGATGATGGAATGTCACCGAATGTCCTGCAGCGCTTTTTTCCCGATCCGGAGCGATAATATACACTTCACCGATACTACGGAGTGCCCGGGTTAAAGCAAGTAATCCTGGCGAATGTATTCCATCATCATTGGTAACGAGTATGGTTGGTTTCATAACGCATGATAGTTAGATATACCCAGGTAAACTCAACTGGGCTACATATGCTAAGATGCCAGTTAACAGAAACTGACCGTCAACAATCGTTTCAAATAATAGTTCTTCTCCAATAGTTTTCGTTTTATGTAAATAGCGATAGAAGAAAATATACCCAATCGTTCCTAGGAAAACTAGACTTACAAACGTAGTCCATTTGACCAGATATGATAGCATAAGCAGGAGACATAATAAAATCAGCAAACCGTTAATCATCGCATTTGTCTTCTTTCTTCCAAGGATAATCGGCAGTGTTTCTTTCCCGATAATTCGGTCGCCTTCTAGTTCTTTCAGGTCAAACATAATCGAACGGATAAACACGATACTGAACGCAAATAATGCCGCAATCATATCGTCCATTTCAATACGATATTTCGTTTGCGATAGAAACGGAATAATCACGGTTACCATAACCCACGCAATGGACATAAACACATCTTTCGACCCAGGAATCGCTTTAAAGCTACGGTAGCGGACGGTTTTTTGCAAACTTTTCGGAATCATCTGCAGACTATAAAATAGTCCGCCTAAACTTGCTACCAAAAGGATACTGATGGGAATCCAACCTAAACTTAGCGCAATCCCTAAAGAAACCAATGCGGAACCGCTGGCAAACCATAGTAGCGGTATCCGAAACCGCCGGCGGAATAGAACCCGTTCCGGCTGGTCGTATTCTTTAGCAGTTTTATCCGTAAAACTATTGAAAATATGCATTGAACAGATGTAAAAGAACGCAATAAGTAAATATCGCCATTCAGGAACGAATCCTTGCAGGATACCGCAGGCATAGGTCAATGCTGCTGCACCTAATCCCAGATATAAATGGGTATCTATCAGAAAACGAAACAATGAACTTGTTGCGCGATAAACGACTCCACCGGATTCGCGTTTAATCCGTTTAACCGTTCGAACCACATTCAGAATCACCCAATGCGGAGTTGAAGCGCCAGCTGTTATCCCGATAGTATGATATTTCTGGATTTCAGTCGGATTAAGTTCATCACTGGTTTCAACCAGATACGTTGGGGTACCGGTAGATTGAGCGATTTCTACGAGTCGTTTTGTATTCGCACTATGCCGACCACCAACGACAATCATTGCATCTACCTGTTTAGCCAGTTCTAACGTTTCCGTTTGCCGTTCATCTGTAGAACTACAGACCGTATTATGGATAACCGCATTCGGTATTTTTTCTTTAATTTTTTCAACGAGTCGATGGAACCGGTCACTACTTTGCGTCGTTTGCGCTACGACACAAACCTTATCAAGCATAGGCAAGTTTGCGATATCCGATTCGGTTGAAACTACATACCCGTTTCCTTGAGCATATCCAAGCAGTCCGACAACTTCCGGATGACCGACATCGCCGATAATAATACAGGCATATCCCTGTTTTGCATATTTATCTATGATAAGTTGCGCACTCCGAACAAACGGACACGTTGCATCTACCACTTCGACATTCGGCTGTTCTAACCGTTGTCTAACTTCCGGCGTTACCCCATGGGCGCGAATAAACACTTTCCCTGCAGGAAGATTATCTAAATTTTCGATAATATTCACTTTACGGTTTCTGAGCATTTCTACCGCTTGATGGTTATGTACCAACGGTCCAACGGTATAAATGTCAGTGTTATCTTTATTCACGGCATCGAGTACTAAATTCATTGCTCGCCGGACTCCCATACAAAACCCAGCGGTTTTCGCTAAAATTATCGGCATATTATTCCTCGTTTCTCGTTTATAATAACTATTTTATCTTACAAAGGCACGGATAACAAGCTAAACTATAATGCTGGTGATTTATCTCTAAAAAAAATTATTAGGATTATTTAGTTCAATTCAGCGAATTCATAAAAAATGGGTATTTATAACTAATTTTAAACGAAAATAAACTAAAATTAGCTACTTTTTGACAGATTTTATAGAATTTCGCTTGACAAACAGTTTCGTTACTCGATATATTGTATGCACAATTAATTTAGGTAAAAATCATTCGATTTTATAGTATTTTTGCTTATTTTTTTATAAATTTTCGTATTTTTTAGTTCAACGAGAATAAACCTCTGTTCGAAACAGATTGAGTCTCGGAATGAGTTGATGAAATTGACTTCAGACTGAGCGCGCGGAGTTGTTCCCGACGATTGATACATAGATTCGTTTCATTATAAAGTAAGTTAGGTATGGTTTTGCATACCCTAACCTTATCCATATTGTAAGGAGATGCCAGTTTATGGACTACAAAGAGATTAAACGGGTTATTGCGCTGATGAAAAAAGAGGAACTGCTTGAGTTCGAATATGAAAAGGAAGGAACGAAACTCCGGATTGTTCGTGGTCATCCCGCACAAGTCCAAATGCCATTAATACCACATTTTCCTGGAACGCAACCTGTGCCGAAACAACTTGCACTTGACTCCGGAACAAAACCAGCTGAAGAGAAAGCGGCAGAAGTTAAACCAGATAATCTGGTAACCATAACTTCACCTATGGTAGGAACATTTTATCGGGCACCAGCACCAGACGCAGCGCCGTTCGTCGAGATTGGCGATATCGTCGAAGAGAATAAAACGCTCTGTATCCTAGAAGCGATGAAGTTAATGAATGAGTTGAAATCTGAATTCCGGTGTAAAATCATCGACGTTTTAGTTAAGAATGCGCAACCAGTTGAATTCGGTCAACCGTTATTTAAAGTTGAAAAGCTATAATCAAGATTCATACGGCTCTTAGGTAGATTCAAATGGAGTGAGTCTCCTTTGTCGGCATCGGAGATTGTATCCATTTGAATCGTTTTCTTTATGTTTCAGAAAATTCTTATTGCCAATCGTGGTGAAATCGCATTACGGATAATCCGAGCATGTCGGGAGTTAGGTATTCGGACGGTTGCGGTATATTCCGAAGCTGACCGGGATAGTTTGCACGTTCGGTTTGCGGATGAAAGTGTCTGTATTGGGAAGGCGCCGAGTACCCAGAGTTATTTAAATATTCCTGCGTTAATCAGTACCGCTGAAATAACCGATGCGGAAGCGATTCATCCGGGGTATGGATTTTTAGCGGAAAATGCGCATTTTGCTGAAATTTGTGAGTCATGTAATATTAAGTTTATTGGGCCGCCGCCGGAAGCGATTCGCGCTATGGGAGATAAAGCGCAAGCGCGAAGAACGGTGCAGAATGTCGGGGTTCCAGTTGTTCCGGGGAGCGATGGTCCTGTGAAAACGTTGGAAGAAGCGAAATTAGTTGCGCGAAAAGTTGGATATCCAGTGATTGTGAAAGCAGCTGGTGGCGGTGGTGGTCGGGGAATGCGAATCGCTCACACGGATATCAGTCTCGCTTCAGCATTAGGAACTGCGCAAGCGGAAGCGGAAGCGGCGTTTGGTAACCCAGCCGTTTATATAGAGAAATATATTGAAGAGCCACGCCATATCGAATTCCAAATTTTAGCTGACCATTATGGCAATGTTATCCATCTTGGAGAACGCGATTGTACGGTACAACGACGACATCAGAAGTTAATTGAAGAATCGCCTTCAGTTGTGCTGGATAGTTCATTACGGAAACGGATGGGCGATGCGGCTGTTCTGGCAGCGAAATCCGTTAACTATGCTAATGCTGGAACAATTGAATTTCTCGTTGATAAACATAAGCGGTTCTATTTTATGGAAATGAATACCCGAATTCAGGTAGAACATCCGGTAACCGAAATGGTAACCGGTATCGATATTATCAAAGAAATGCTTCGGATAGCAGCGGGTGAAAAGCTCGGATATAACCAGCGCGAGTTATCGTTACGAGGGCATGCGATTGAATGTCGAATTAATGCGGAAGATCCGGCACGTAACTTTATGCCCTGTCCGGGGAAAATAACCGCATATCATGCTCCGGGGGGACCGGGGGTTCGTGTTGATAGTCATGCGTATCAGGAGTATATAGTTCCGCCACATTATGATTCATTAATCGCTAAACTGATTGTGCACGGCCCGAATCGCGATGTCGCGATTAACCGAATGCTCCGAGCGCTGGATGAATATATTATTGAAGGGATTAAAACAACCATACCATTTCATCGGCAGGTCTTAACGCATCAAGATTTTCGTCGGGGCAGGATTTCAACGCATTTCGTTGAAAAACTATTAAATGAACTCGATTAATAAGCGTTTTTCCGTGCAAATAAGGTTAGAAACAGGATTTTTATATCAAACAAAATACTCCAGTTTTCGATGTAATACAGGTCATATTTTGTCCGCTCTTCAATAGACGAATCACCCCGCCATCCGTTAACTTGCGCCCAGCCGGTCATCCCTGATTTAACTTTATGCCGCAGCATATATCGTGGGATCCGATTTTTAAACTGGTCAACGAAATAAGGCCGTTCCGGACGGGGACCGACTAGACTCATTTCCCCTTTCAATACATTAAATAATTGCGGTAGTTCATCTAGATTATGTTTTCGTAGGAAACTTCCGATTTTCGTGCATCGTGGGTCGTTTCGTTTCGCCCAGACAGGACCAGTTTCCGCTTCAGCGTTCTCGACCATAGTTCGGAATTTATAAATTAAAAACCGTTTGCCATCAGCGCCAATTCGTTCTTGGGTATAAATGACTTTACCTGGTGAATCCCGTTTGATTAAATACGCAATAATCAGCATGAGCCACCCGAGTACTATGAGCCCAAGCAAGGAACCAACAATGTCGAACCCGCGTTTAACCAATACATTCCACCCGGTTAACGGGGTTTCTTTCACCGTGAATAATGGGAATCCATCAAGTTCATCTACCACGACGCGATTGGTGATAATTTCGAGTAGGTCCGGAACAAAACGGAATCGGATATTCTGCTGTTCACATTTTAGCATTAAATCGAGTATCTGGTCGTGGGATAGTTTTGAACTTGCAATGAGCACTTCATTAACCTGATGCTGTGAAGTGAGTTGTTCAAGGGTATCTACTGAACCGAGAATAGGTTCATCCATCGGTATTGTATTACTATTTCCTGAATTAGATTCTTCTACGAAACCAAGAAATTGATATACCGGCGATTGTTTTAATTTTTCAGCTAAGAATCGGGCGGTACTGCCGGTTCCAACAATCAGAATGCGGGTGATTCGCCCAGATTGCTGCTGTAAATATAAGAAATATTTTTTTAATAAGAATCGGGAAATATGTAAGCCAATTAAGTTAAATAACAGACCTAAAAATACCATCCACCGAGATAATTCTAACGTGCGAAATAGGAAGGTCACCGCCATCAATAGAATGCTGCCGGTAAGCACGCTTTGCACCAGCCGACTACTAGTTCGGAAAAAATTCATTTGAACGGTTAATTGGTATAATCCATAGTGATTGAAAATAAATATCCAGATAACTAAGGTAAAGAATAATGCCCGTAAATATATCGGGATATTCGGTGGTCCTTTAGTAACGGGAATAAGCCCGCTATAGAATCGGAGCCAGAAGGCTAAATAAAACGATACGATGATTACGATAATATCAGAAATAACGAGCAGGAGTTGAAGTTGTGGTTCTTGTTCTTTCCGTGGCATAGGGATAAAACCAAATTCGAAATTTGTACCCCGAACGATATCGGGATGAATAGCGAAATCAGACACGACCGCTACGTTAATTGTTCATCTTAGACATGATCGTTTCGATATATCTCTCGATTTGGTCGATAAACCGCTGCTTATCGAATTTCAATGCATGTTGACGGATTTGTTCAGAAGAAAAAGTGGTCTGTTCGAACCGAGTGATCGCATGGTTAATCGCTTCCGGCGTTGGTTCATCAAAAAAGATTCCGGTAACTGTATCAATCACCGATTCTACCACGCCACCTTTCCGATACGCTATCACTGGCCGACCGCAACTCATCGCTTCTAACGGAGTAATCCCAAAATCTTCAACACCGGGAAAAATTAACGCTCGGCATCCGGAATAGAGGGTACGTAACGTTTGGTCATCAACCCAGCCGAGAAACTCGATTTGCGCCGAGGTCGCGATGCGGTGTAATCTTTTCAATTCCGGACCATTTCCCGCGAGTTTTAACCGTTTACCATTCCGATTAAACGCTTGAATTGCTAATTCGATTCGTTTATAGGGAACAAACGCAGATACCACTAAATAATAATCTTCTTCCGGGTTAGATTGGGTTGGCTGATAAAACGACGTATCGACCGGTGGATAGATTACGGTAGCCTCACGTCGATAGTATTTTTTGATTTTATTCGCTACATGCTGGGAATCAGCAATGAAATAATCAACTCGGTCGCTGCTTAATCGATCCCAGAGCCGCAAATAATGAATCACCGGTGGAATGAAGAGATTCCATAACCAGCTATGCTGTTCGCCGGAGAAATAATCATGGTATAAATCCCAGATATATCGCATCGGCGTGAAACAATAGCAGATATGGGTCGATTGCGGTCCTGGAATTATCCCTTTTGCCACACAATGGCTGGTGCTGATAATTAAATCATACTCACGCAAATCGAACTGTTCGATTAGGGTTGGAAATAGCGGAAGATATTGTCGATATTTGGCACGACCGAACGGGAGACGAGGTAATACGCCTGAACTGATAACCCGCATATTTCGAATAGTTTCGCTTACTTTTTCCGGTTCATAGAGTAGCGTATAAATAGTCGCTGTCGGATAAAGTTCGCAGAATATTTCTAGGACTTTTTCTCCACCACGCATTCCGTTTAGCCAGTCATGGATTAATGCAATTTTCATATAAAGATTATCTAGATGTCTAAATCCGATTATACCGACTAAAAACTTATGTTCCCATGTACTCCTTCTCGAGTTCATCGAGTCAGGGAGTTATCCGGTTACTGCCTGCTGATAGAGTTCAATCGTTTTTTGTGCGGTTGTTTCCCAGGAGAATTGTTTTGCCCGGGCAAGTCCTTTTGCTTGCAATTCTTCTCGTAATGGTTTATTGATTATAACATTATAAATAGATTCAGGCCATAAGTCTAGTTTTGTAGGGTCGAGCAAGATACCAGCATCACCGACGACTTCAGGAATCGCTGCGACATTCGATGCGATTACCGGCGTTCCGCACGCCATAGCTTCCAGCGGCGGAAACCCAAACCCTTCATAAGTTGATGGGAAAACTAATACCGCCGCAGAACGATATATTTGTGGTAATTGGGCATGTTCCAGATGCCCAGTGAAAATCACGTCATCTTGAATCTTATATTGGCGAAGCTGGGCGGAAATATGATTTTTCCCCCATCCTTCCCCGCCAATAATCACCAATTTATGCGGCAAGTTCGTCTCTTGTTTAAATCGCGCAAATGCGGTTAACATCAACTCGAGATTTTTCCGCGGTTCCATCGTGCCTACGAAGAGGATATATTCCGCTGGTAACATTATTTCCTGCGCTGCGTTCCGAGAACTCGGATTATGAAAGCATTTCGGTAAACCGTTATAGATGGTAACGGTTTTATCCGCAGCGAAAGGAAACAGTTCGGTTAAATCTCGTTTCGTTTGTTCGGAAACAGCGATAATGTTCGTAGCATGGTTGATTGAGCTCGGAAATAACAACCGATGCCGAACTCGGCGCCACCATGGATGAAATTTCGGAAACAGAAACACTGATAAATCATGAACGGTTACCACTGATGGAATCCGAATAGAAAACGGAAGCGTATAATTCGGTGAATGAAATACGTCAATATTGTTTTTTTGCAGAAGGTTTGGCAGTACCAATTGTTCCCAGAGGGTAGCGCATGTTCTTGGATACTGCGAGCAAGATATCGCTACCCGATATTGCGAGAATTCCGAAACATCAATCGGCTGTGCGGAAAATAAATGATAGGTATTGTTGGTATCGATGGATAACAGGGCATGAATGAGATGGTAAGTATAGAGACCGACGCCGGTTTTCGGTGCTGATAAACACGAAATATCAATTCCAATATTCATACCAGAGTAAATCCGAATACCAACCGATGAAGTCTGAAACCAAACCGAACCGCAGAACTCTGCAGGTTTGGCAGTATAGATATTGTTTTTTTCGATATTCGATATTCGAATTTATTATAAATAATAGGGGATATTCTCCTGTTCGTCAAGTTATTTGACAAAAGAGCGCAATGTTTGCTATAAATTTAGTATAATTGAATATCAGAAAAACCTTCAGGGTTAGGTGAAATTCCTTACCGGTGGTATAGCCCACCTATCTCTTACATACTTTAGGTTAGGGATTGAGCTGGTGAAATTCCAGCGCCGACAGTTATAGTCTGGATGAAAGAGGGTACATTATTTATCCCGATGTAAGTCAATGTGACCTCGGGATGTTGGCTTTATTTCACTGCCCCTTTCAGGACAGACAAAACCCTGAATGGGGCTGTTCTATTTATGGAGCATCTACGAACGAGATAATATCTCGTTCGTAGATACTCCCAAGCCGATTTGGTTTTATACGGTACTATGGCTCGTGATTCAGAGTATATGCGCCTAGCGCTCGAGTTAGCGAAAAAAGGATATGGAACAACTAGCCCGAACCCGATGGTAGGCGCTGTATTAGTTAAAAATGGGAAAATCGTTGGGCAGGGATATCATCACTATGCCGGCGGTGCCCATGCGGAAATCATCGCTCTTGAACAAGCAGGCGCTCAAGCGAAAGGGGCAACTCTCTATGTTACCTTAGAACCGTGTTGTCATTATGGGAAAACGCCGCCATGTACTGATCGGATAATTCAATCGGGAATAACAAAGGTTATCGTTGCGGTTCGAGACCCGAATCCGCTGGTTAACGGGAAAGGTATCAAGCAGTTACGGAACGCTGGAGTTACAGTTGCAGTTGGGATCCATGAGTCGGAAGCGAAAAAACTGAATGAACCATTTTTTAAATATATCCGAACCGGGCTACCGTATGGTATCTTAAAACTCGGAATGAGTTTCGATGGGAAAATCGCTACTCGCACCGGAGAATCGCGTTGGATAACCAGTGCAGTTTCAAGACACGATGTCCATTATCTTCGAGCTGGGGTAGATGCGATTATCGTTGGCGCAAATACCGTGATTCATGATGACCCAGAACTCACCGTTCGTATTCCCCAGTATCATGGCCGACAACCGAAACGGATTGTGGTTGATAGTATCGCCCGAGTTCCAATAACCGCTCGGGTATTTCGTGTAAACCCAGCTGAAACCATTCTGGCAACAACGCGACGCGCGTCCTCGAATCGAATTAACCTATTTACCACCGCTGGGGTTGCCGTCTGGGTTCTGCCACGCAACCGAGATGGGGTTAATCTCCGTGCCTTATTTACTCGGTTGGGAAAAGAACAAGTTCAATCTGTGCTTATAGAAGGAGGCGCAACGCTCGCGTGGAGTTGTTTATCTGCGGGATTGATTGATAAGGTGATATTATATCTAGCGCCTAAACTAATCGGAGGACAAGAAGCATTAAGTGCGATTGGAGGAAAAGGTATTACGAAATTACGTGATGCGTTCCGATTGTATGAGGTTTCGGTAACGAAATTAGGTGAAGATATTAAAATTGAAGCGTATATGAACCGAAAAACGGAAGAACGGAAGAACGAAGGAATGGAAGAACGAAGGAACAGAAGAACAACATGATTTCCCAATGAGTTTATCGAGCTTAAGTTCTATTGTTTTTCCGTGGATTGAGCGCATGTTTACTGGAATTATTGAAGAAGTTGGTAAAATCAGGCGAATGTTGCGATTGAATCAGTCGCTCCATATCCAGATTGAAGCGGCGAAAGTTTTATCCGGTCTCAAGATTGGGGATAGTATTGCGGTGAACGGGGTCTGTTTAACGGTGGTAACCTTCACCGGCTCTGGTTTCGAAGCGGATATTATTCCGGAAACCGTTCAACGGACAACGTTTTCTCACGTTAAAGTAGGCGACCCCGTGAATTTAGAACGCGCAATGCAAATGCACGACCGATTCCATGGTCATTTTGTCCAGGGGCATGTTGATGGAGTCGGCAAGATTAGCAGAATAATTCGGCAATCGGATACATTCGAACTGCAAATTACCGTTCCTTCCGAGCTGGTACACTATATCGTTCCTAAAGGAAGCATTGCAGTTGACGGCGTGAGTTTGACGGTAGTCGATGTGACCAGAGATAGTTTTCGGGTAGCGTTAATTCCGTTTACGCGAGAACAGACTACGTTAGGAAATAAGACGGTTGGGAGTTTCGTTAATATTGAAACGGATATCTTAGCTAAATATATCATCAAACAAATTACCCAAATCTATCGATAAGTTTACCATTAAAATGACTATGAAATTTAATACCATTGAAGAAGCAATTCAAGAGATTAAAAAGGGGAAAATGGTGGTGGTTGTTGACGATGAAGACCGGGAGAATGAAGGCGATTTGGTTATGGCAGCTGAAAAGGTTACGCCAGCAGCGATAAACTTTATGGCAATGCACGGTCGCGGATTAATCTGTTTACCCATCCATGCGAAACGGTTAGAAGAATTGCAGATAACCCCGATGGTCTTGAAAAATACGAGCCATCTTGAGACTGCCTTTACCGTTTCAATCGATGCGAAATATGGGATTACCACCGGTATTTCCGCACAAGACCGTGCGCATACCATTCGGGTAGTGCTCGACCCGAAAACCAAACCGGAAGATTTAGTCAAACCGGGACATATTTTCCCATTGAAAGCGCAGGAAGGAGGAGTTCTAGCTCGAGCGGGACATACTGAAGCGGCGGTAGATTTAGCGAAATTAGCGGGCTTATATCCGGCAGGGGTAATCTGTGAAATTTTAAACGAAGATGGAACAATGGCTCGAGTGCCGCAATTATTAGCTTTCGCAAAACGACATAATTTGGTTATAATCACTATCAAAGATTTAATTGCATATCGGCGGAAAACCGAGAAATTAGTCAGTCGCGCGGTAACCGTTCGGTTCCCGACAAAATTCGGTGAATTTAAACTTATCGGATACGAAACTACCATTGATAACCAATATCATCTGGCGTTGGTTAAAGGAGAAGTTGCCGGAAAACAGAATGTTTTAGTTCGGGTACATTCAGAATGTTTAACCGGTGATGTATTCCATTCGTTACGTTGCGATTGTGGCGAGCAACTTGCGACCGCATTGGAAATGATCGAACGCGAGAAACTCGGTGTGCTGCTCTATATGCGGCAGGAAGGGCGTGGAATTGGGTTGCAGAATAAATTGCGGGCGTATGTCTTGCAGGAAGAAGGGCTCGATACCGTTGAGGCGAACGAACGGCTCGGATTTAAACCGGATTTACGAGATTATGGAATCGGAGCGCAAATTCTCGTTGATTTAGGGTTGACCACGATTCGGTTGATAACCAATAATCCACGGAAAATCATCGGATTAGAAGGGTATGGATTAAAAGTTGTTGAACGGGTTCCATTAGAAGTTGGGAGAACGCCAATCAATCAGAAATATTTAAAAAGTAAAAAGGAAAAATTAGGCCATTTGATAACGTAAGAATAAAGAAACAATGGGACGGAAGACCAGAAAGTTCTAGCGTCCATCCGTTCTATCATAAAGAGGAGGTTGATTATGCCAAAGGTATATCAAGGGAAACTTGATGCGAGCGGGAAAAAATTTGCGATAGTCATCAGTCGGTTCAACGAGTTTATCTCGGGAAAATTGCTAGATGGCGCACTCGATTGTTTAACCCGACACGGGGCAGATGATAAAAATATTGTGGTAGTTTGGGTACCGGGTTCATTTGAGATTCCGGGGATAGCGATGCAAATTGCAAAAGCGAAAAAATACGATGCGGTGATATGTCTCGGTGCGGTGATTCGCGGCGCGACGCCCCATTTCGATTATATCGCTGCGGAAGTTAGTAAAGGGATAGCGCAGGTAAATTTGACGACCGGAGTTCCGACCATATTCGGTGTACTAACTACCGATACCATCGAACAGGCGATTGAACGTGCGGGAACGAAAATCGGCAATAAAGGATGGGATGCGGCATTATCCGCAATCGAGATGGTACAACTCCAATCGGCATTAGGCGAATAGAAATTAAATTAAGTTTAGGAAGAATATATTCTCTCTACGACGGCTTTTTTACCCTACGGTTGATAAACTTCAGTGTTCGACCGAACGTTAGCGTAGGGTTTATATCCTGTAAGGTTAGGTGGTTTTCTCTTTAGGGTAAAGCCTGATATCCCTCGACGCAAGTCAGGTAGAATGATCGATTATGCAAACGCGACGGAAAGCTCGAGAACAAGCGATACAGTTTCTGTATCAATTAGATATTACCGATACACCATTGAATAATGGATTATCGGTATATTGTGAGCAGAATCCTGACTCAAACGACAAGAATCGTTTTATGATAGAATTACTTACCGCAGTTGTTCAGCATCACCCCGAAATCGATGCTATGATTCGCGATACCGTCAAACATTGGAATTTCGACCGGATAGCGGTTGTTGACCGCAACATATTGCGGGTAGCGATTGCAGAGTTGTTGTATTTTGATACTATCCCGGTGAATGTTACCATCAATGAAGCTGTTGAACTCGCGAAAAAGTTTAGTACAAAAGATTCCGGCAAGTTTGTCAATGGGATTTTAGATACGATTGTTAAATCGAGAAAGATACATAAACCGATTTAATTATGCCACCACCATCAAAAGAAAAAGAAAAACCGGTCGAATTCGCTACGGTTCTATCCCAAGTTGAATCGGGTACTATCGCACCGGTCTATCTCCTCTACGGCGAAGATGTAGTCGCATTAAATTTAGCGAAACGGAATTTAATCAACCAGCTTATACCGGCGGAGTTCCGTGATGGGAATTTAACGGAGTTTAATGGGAAAAACTTAGATGTTTTCGAGGTTATCACGTTAAGCGATACCTATCCATTTCTAGCTTCTCGTCGAGTGATTATTATCGAAAATTATCCTTTTCTGGGTGGCACAAAAAAACTCTCGGCAAAAGCAACCGCAGACCTCGAACGATTTGCAGAATATTTCAATGAACAACAAGCGAACTGGACGGTATTCGTTTTCTCGTTTGAAGAGGATAAAGAAAAAGGGAAAACTGTTGCCAAAACCAATCCATTGTTTACCGCTATAAAAAAACGGGGAGTCATCATTGAATTTCCTTTTTCCGGTTCAATGTTTAAATTCCTTGATGCGTTAGGCGAAAGGAACAGTGCATTAGCGCTCGCTTATGTAACCCAATTGTTCCGTTCTGAACTGGATAAGACCGAACCGATTGGTATCCATCGGATGATATCACGTTATGTTCGGTTTTGGTTACAAGCGTTACTGCATGCAACCGAAGCGCCAGATGAATGGTTACCCGAATCAGCAACATTAAATTTGAAACAGCAGAAACCGTTTGTGCAGAGTAAAATTGAGCGACAAGCGCGAAATTTCAGTCGACAGAAACTGATAGATGCGGTTGCAGAATTAGTTGAACTCGAAGATAAACTTAATCCTCGGGCAACCGATATTTTGGGTGAAGACCCAGAACTGCTGTTAGAGTCGTGGATAATCAAATTTTGTGATTAACTATATATAATAAGAATTCATCGCTAACAACGTAACGGTGAAACCGCTGGGAATCTATCATTCCGTTTTTCGTTTGGTAAGTTTAACGTTTTTGGGTCGTCGTCAGGTAAATGGTATTGGATTTATGCTACCTACTTTTCATCTGAGGTATAACAGCGTCATGTATGTAGTGGTTAGTGTTTTGTGCTTGGTACTAGGTACTTCTTGCTTTGCGGATGTGATTCGGTCTGGCTGGTCGGTTCAGTGTGAAGGATATATTAGCGGGAATCCAGCCGTTGGCGAAATTAGTGGCGATGAAACGCTCGATATTGTTTGCGGGGATAACCGAGGCAACATCTATGCGTTTGATGGAAAAACGAAACAACCGCTCTGGAAAACGTCATATCCAACCCGCAGTATCGTTTACAGTTCGCCGGCTATAGCGGATATTGATAATTCTGGTCTCTATGATATTTATGTTACCGTTGCGAATGGCAGATTGTATCGGTTGAATGGACGAACCGGTCAATCGGTTTGGCAATGTTCGTGTAAAGGTGAAATCAGTTCATCTCCGGCAGTAGTGGATATGAATCGCGATACCATCCTTGATATCGTGGTAACTACCGAAAATGGATACCTGCATATTATTAATGGTAAAACGGGAACGAGCCAGCAGACCATTAAATCTACCGGCCCGATTTATTCTACTCCCTGTGTAATAGATTTAACTCAAGACCAGATTCCGGATATTATTATCGGCGCAGCAGATGGGTTTGTGTACGCATATAACGGCGCAACGGGAACCAAATTATGGTCATTTCGTTCGCGAGGTAGAATAACTGGTTCAGCAGCGGTCGCTGATATCAATCAAGATGGAGTAATAGAGGTGGTTATCGGGAGTGAAGATAATCGGGTGTACTGTTTAAATGGGAACACCGGTGAAATGCTTTGGCAATTTTTGACCGGTGGAGTTATCGCTGGTCAACCAGCATTATATCCCCGAAAAAACAATGCGGGATATAACCTTGCGGTGGTGAGTGCGGATAACATGATATATTTTCTTGATGGAGAATCAGGAACAGCGATTTGGAATATGCCTACCTATGGGATAAGTCGGGGAGATCCTGTCCTCGCTGATGTTAATAATGATAAAAGTTTCGAAGTGGTAGTTGGCTGTGAAGATGGGAAACTTCGGGCATATCATCCGCAGTCGGGGGAAATAATCGCTGCGGTAGCGTTAGGTCGAAAACCATTACATACGCCACTTATCGCCGATGTTGATGCCGATGGTGTTCTCGATATTGTGGTTGCTGCTGGAGAAGAAAAAAGAATTTATGTTGCCCATACATCAACGATGTGTCAAACCCGGCAACTGATACTCCCGATGATTGGCGCTAATCTTCGTCGAACAGGGCTGAAAGATGATACCTATGCCACCGAAATGAACGAGAAAATCGCCGCTAATCGCAAAAGGATTGACCGACTTTACAATCAAGCGATATCCGCGATGAACCAAAAAAACTGGTCGCAGGCAAGTACGTTATTTTCTTCTATCCTTGCATTAAACCCGAGATATAAACCTGCCGAAAAAGGATTGCAAAAAATCAGCGCACAACAACATCTTGGAAAAACGATAGTTGTTCTCGCTATCCTTGGTATCATTATCCTTGCTGCAAGTTGGTTCATGTTTATAATGCTGGTGAGAAGCAGAGCGCTCCAGAACATTCGGGAGATGCTTGACCAGAATCTGCTAGATGAAGTTCTCGCTCAATATCCCGGATATATCAATCGGCGTAAAAAATATAAACTCGGTCCAGCGCTGGCAAAAGCGTTCGCTGTCCGGGAACGGTATGATGATTTAGCGGTAGCTGTTTATACCGAAGAGTTCATGAATCCGGATGGAACGATGAAGCCAGACCTTGCATTGATGCTAGCGAAAGCGTATGCGGAACGCGAGAAGTATGATGAACAAGCTATTCCATTGTATCAAGAAGCATTGCGACTTAAACGGAATAATCCATATTTTCTGCGGGCGCTAGGTCGTGCATATCGTGCCTTGAACGATTATCGTCACGTTGTCGAACTATTTGAAAAACTCGCGCAACAGGGTGAACGGGATCCAGAAGTGCTAATGACCTTGGCGCAAGCGTATCTTGAGTTGAACCGAACTGATGATATTGCCATGAACCTGTATGCGGAAGCGTATCCGTTGATTCTGGAAAATCAAGCGCTGGTAGGTAAACTTGCGCAACTCTATTTATTGCAAGGGAAGCGCGACGCCCATGCAGTAGAACTTTATCAGCGAGCGGTTCAGTGGGATCCGAAATGTATTGAATTTTATCTCGCGATTGCGCGATATTATCTTTACGAGCGTAAGTATCAGGAAGCGATAACCAATGCGAAAAAAGTGCTCGAGTTTAGTCCAGCGAACAAAACTGCACTTCGGCTTCTCGGACAAGCCTATTTAGGGATGGCAGATTATCCGACGGCGGTAATGTATCTAGAAAAAGTGTATGAATCCGAACACACCGACCGAGCGTATATTCAGGAGTTAGCGACAGCGTATGCGCATCAAAACGATTTATCACCTCGAGCGATATCGCTCTATCAGCGTGCGGTTGCGGATACACCGCAGGTACCGATATATCATCTCCTGTTAGCAAAAGCGTATGTTGAACAAGGAGAACTCAATTTAGCGTTAGAACAATTGCAAGCGTATGAAAAATTGAATCCAACCGATACCGAATTGATTTCTGCACTATATCAAAATCTCTTAGAGAAATATCCAACGAATCCGTTCATGCATCAACAGATTATTCCGTTATACTTAAAGTTGAACCGAATTCCGGAAGCGCTGCATTCATTGAGTATATTAGCGGAAGTTGACCCCAGTCAACTTGCCTTTGTTATCCAAGGTTATACCGCAATATTAGATAAAGACCCCAATAATCTGATTGCACGTTTAGAGCGTGCGAAACTATATCTGATGGCAGAAAACCTCGATGCAGCAATAGCCGATTTTGAAGTACTCCTTGCACACCAGCCGAAAAATAAAGACGTTATCGTTCAGTTAGATAAACTATATACCGCTAAACTCAATCAGGATGAAACGAATCTAGAACTTCGGTTTCGATACGGTAAGATACTCTTTATGCAAGGAGAAATTGACCGAGCTATTGCTCAGTTCCAGAAAACATTACGCAGCGGATATAACGAGCCTGAATCAACCAAATATCTCGGATTATGTTTCCAGAAAAAAGGGTTGTATGATTTAGCGTATCGGCAATTGAGTAAACTCCAGCTTACCGATGAAGTGAAAGAGAGTCTCTATGAAATCGGGTGTCATTATATGAAACAGCGGCAGTATGCGAAAGCGATAATCGTTTTTGAACAGATTTTTTCCGTTGATGTGCTTTATAAAGATGTTAAGGATTTGATTGATAAACTGCGAACGATGCCGATACCTTCCGCGCCGACTTCAACTGCGACTAGAATAGCAGGGATATCTACCGATGTTGACGCGACGGTTATCGACCCGGCATCGGTGTTAGAAACGAAAACTCGCTATGAGATTATCCAAGAAATCGGGCGTGGAAATATGGGAATTATTTGCCTTGCACGGGATAAAGAGTTAGATGAACTTGTTGCCTTAAAATTTTTACCGGATGAACTGATTTATGACCAGACGGTTATCGAACGGTTCAAACAGGAAGTTCGGTCAGCGCGACGGTTAGCGCATCCGCATATTGTCCATATTTATGATTTGAACGAGGAACTCGGTCGTCGGTTCATTTCGATGGAATATATTAAAGGGGAAAATCTTAAAGATATGTTAGCGAAGAAAAAGAAGTTTTCTCCGAAAGAGGTTATCGACATAGCACTGCAGATCTGTGCTGCGCTTGATTATGCGCATTCAATGAAAATTGTCCATCGGGATATTAAACCTGCAAATATTATGTTGACCGAAACCGGTCAGGTTAAAATAACCGATTTCGGAATAGCAACGATGCTCGAACGTGCTGGATTAACCCAGACCGGCTCGATGATTGGCACCCCGTTGTATATGTCGCCGGAACAGACGGAAGGAGCGCAGGTTGATGGTCGGTCAGATTTATATTCGCTCGGCGTTATGCTCTATGAACTCGTTACCGGTTCGCCGCCATTTTCAACGGGAAATATCAGTTATCAGCATGTCCATGTTAAACCGCAACCGCCGAAAAAAGTGCCGGAATCGTTATCCGCAATTATTATGAAATGTCTGGAAAAAGACCCGAACCAGCGGTATCAGACGGCAAAAGAATTAATGAATGATTTGGAGAAAATCGCCCATGACCCGAATAATTCAACACAAAATAATTCAACACAAAAGGGATAAAAATTTCGTTATCAGCATATTTTTCCGAATCTGCGCTACCGCAAACTTCCTCCTGCTTATTGCTTACTGGATAACCGGTTGTGCGCAGATTCCGCCGAATAATCTACCCGGTTCGGTGAGAACTATATATGTTCAGATGTTTAGCAACGACACGTTCCAATATGGGATGGAAGAGAAGTTAACCAATGCGGTTGTGAAAGAGTTGATTATGGATAAACGGTTGCAGGTAGTGAATAATCCTGCGACCGCCGATGTGGTTTTATCCGGAACGATAACTAATTATACCCAAAATATTCTGGCGACCGACCGTTCAGGTGAAGTAGATTTATATTCGTTATCACTGACCGCATCGTTTACTCTGAAAGATACCCGCACGAACGAAATTATCCGGCAACGGAAAGCAGTTCTCGCTACGACAACCTATGTTCCCAAACGTTCCCGTATCGAGTATGAAAACGAACAGGATGCCCGCACCCGCCTTATCACCGACCTTGCTGACGAAATCGTCGCTCGGATTTTTGAAAAATGACCTTCCGCTCCTACGGATACATCTCAGGACGATTAGCTTCCTGACGAACTCGCCCAACCACAGGAAAGGCTGCGACAGAAAACTTTCGTTATTCAGCTTTATCAAACTCCAAACTCTGGAGTTTGCTCTAATACCTCCAAAGGGAGTCAGAAGTTCACAGTTACCTCCCGTAAGTATTACCACCTGCCGAAAACGACCGAACGAAAAATTATACTTTTTACTCCTGTTACTCTTGACAGAAAACCAGTATATCGTTTAAACTATATTATCTTAATAGGAAATATATTATTTAGCGAGTTTTATGAAACTTTCTACGAAAGGTGAATATGCTTCGCGAGCGATGCTTGAGTTATCGCTCAAATATAACCAAGGGGTAGTCTCAATTCAGGATATTGCAAAACGAATGGATTTACCGGTTAAATATCTTGAACAGATTCTATTAGCGCTCAAGAATGCTGGGTTTGTGCATAGTAAACGTGGTATTGCTGGCGGGTATTATCTAGCGAAACCGCCGGATATGATTACTGTCGGTCAAGTTATTCGCGTTATGGATGGACCGCTAGCTCCGATAAGCTGTGTCAGCCAGATGGCATATGAGAAGTGTAAAGAAGAACCGTATTGTGGACTACGAACGCTATGGCTTGAAGTGCGGAATGCAATTGCGGATATCCTAGATAAGACGACTTTTGCCGACCTTTGCGAGCGACAAAAAGCTTTGGAAAAAGAAGCGTCAACCAGTTCTGAAATGTATCATATCTAATAATTTTTCGAATAATCTCTAGTATTTTTATCGGGATAGTGGTGTTAGGGGATGATTATGGTTATATAACGGGGTAGAATCGGAATTGAATCGTTCAATTCCGATTCTACGCTGGTTATTATTTTGATTAGGTTCGATTGACTGAACCTGAATTATCAATTTAACGTGTAAAATGGGTTTGATTGGTCTAAGCTTATGCTAATGTTTAGCAAAAGCAGGTCAATCAAGTCCAGATTGCGTTTAGGAGGTAAATATGAAAAAGCAGTTTGGGCGGTATATCGTATGTTTAGGAGTAGGATTAGTTATTTCATTAAGCGGTTGCGGGCAGAAATCTCAGGCACCTAAAAAAACAATAAGTATTTCTGGGGCATGGGCAATATATCCGACCGCAGTGAAATGGGCGGAAGAATTTCAGAAACTCCATCCGGAAGTGCGGATTGATGTCTCTGCCGGTGGTGCAGGAAAAGGGGCAACGGATGCGATATCTGGTCTCGTTGATATCGGGATGGTCAGCCGTGAGCCCGACCCAGCGGAAATCCAAAAAGGCGCATTTCCAATTCTAATTTTACACGATGCAGTGTTTCCGACAATAAATAGTAAAAATCCAGCAGTGAATCTATTGAAACGGAATGGAATGACGCAAAAGCAGCTTGCAGACATTTGGATTTATGGGACAATAACCGCTTGGAATCAGGTAGTAAAAACACTTCCTGCGTATAAACAAATCCATATTTTCACCCGGTCGGATGCCTGTGGTGCTGCAGCGACCTGGGCGAAATTTCTCGGGAATAAGAAGCAGGAAGATTTACGAGGTGTAGGCGTTTATGGCGACCCCGGGATGTTAGATGCGGTCAATCGCGATGTTCTAGGTATCGGATATAACAATTTCAGTTTCGTTTATACTCGAGAAGGGAACGTCGTACCCGGGATAACTATTATCCCCATCGATGCGAATAATAATGGTATAGCTGACCCGCAAGAAATTCTTGATACTCGGGTGCAAGCGAAATCTGCTATTGAACAAGGAACCTATCCCGCCGGACGGAAAAATTATTTCTTCACCAAAGGGAAACCGAAAGGGTTAGTGAAAGAGTTTATCCAGTTTGCATTAAGTGAAGAAGGAACCAAATTCGTTGATGAAGTCGGGACGAGTTTGCCGCTACCGAAATCGGAACGAGAGAAGGTTATTAAATCTCTCGAATAGACTCAATGCAACATATTCAATGCTCTATTCTCAATTTAAAAGAATCTTGAGTTGAATATTGAATATTGAAATTGTAATTAGGTAATTCAATGCAGATTAGAAAAATAAAAGATATCATCGCCAGTCGGGTAATGTGGATTTTGACCTGTTCCGCAGCAAGTATAATTTTCATCATTGCGGTCGGGTTATATCTGAAATCAGCGCCGATTCTTAAATTGAAACCGATTTCAGCATTATTGTTCTCATCATCATGGCAGCCGATGCGCGCTGAGTTCGGGTTTTTCCCATTCATTATGGGAACGGTTTGGGTAACCGCTGTAGCGATGCTGATTGCGGTGCCGTTATGTTTACTCACTGCAATCTATCTAGCGGAATATGCGAAACGCCGAACCCGAGAAGTGGTTAAACCGGTGCTCGATGTTCTTGCGGGTATTTCGCCGGTAGTGTATGGTGTCTGGGGAATGATACTCATCGTGCCAACAGTTGAAGTTAACCTGCGCCCGTTTCTCGAATCAGCGGTCGGGTTCATTCCGTTATTCAAGTCATCAAATCCAACGGGATTTAGTATTCTCTCCGGTGGAATCGTTCTATCAATCATGATAATTCCGGTAATCATTTCGGTCAGTGAAGAAGTGATGCGGGCGGTACCGTTTGAAGTTCGGGAAGCGAGTTTTGCGCTCGGTGCAACCAAATGGCAGACCGTGAAACATATCGTGTTTCGAAAAGCGTTCCCGGGAATACTTGCGGCAATTATCCTCGGGTTATCGCGTGCGTTCGGGGAAACGATGGCAGTCCTGATGGTGGTCGGGAATGTAGCACAGGTGCCGAAATCAGTTTTCGATGCAGCGTATCCGCTACCCGCGCTTATTGCCAATAACTATGGGGAAATGATGTCAATCCCGTTATATGATTCCGCATTAATGTTCGGTGCCTTGATTCTATTAGCCGTAACCATACTATTTAACGTGGTTGCGTGGAGCATCTTGTTACGGATTCAGCGAGAACTCGTTTAATGTCGAATACTAAAATCCAAATGGAAATCCAAATGATAAATCAATCTCAAATAGCATGAGAGTTTTACCATTCAGTATAGTTTCATCAAACTATGGATAGACGGAAAATAGAAGAGAATATCTTTAAAACCCTAATGCTAATTTCAACTGGGTTTATCATCGGGATACTTGGCTTGATACTAACGACGATTGTCTGGAAAGGGTTCACCGCAATCAATTGGGCGATGTTGACCCAAACGCCGAAAGGCGGATATTATCTCGGGAAAGAAGGCGGGATATTGAATGCTATCCTCGGGTCGTTCTATCTCGCAGTCGGCGCAACGGTTCTTGCGGCGATACTCGCTATTCCGGTAGTTTTATACCTTAACGTATATCTGAAACAGAATTCGACCTTAGCAACGTTCGTCCGGTTTATATTCGATGTCCTTTTCGGTGTGCCTTCAATCGTCTATGGTGCGTTCGGATTTGCCGTGATGCTTTATTTCGGATGGCGGGCGTCGTTATTTGCCGGAATTATTGTCGTCGCTATTCTCATTCTACCGATTATGGCACGCGCGATGGATGAAGTATTGAAAATGGTACCGTTTGAATTGAAAGAGACTGGATTTGCGCTCGGGTCAACCCGATTTGAAGTCGCTTGGCATATTGTGTTCCGGCAAGCGTTTCCCGGGATATTAACCGGTATCCTGCTCGCATTCGGTCGTGGAATCGGCGATGCCGCTTCGGTTTTATTCACCGCAGGATATACTGATTCTATTCCGACCTCGGTATTCCAGCCGGTAGCAACGTTACCGTTAGCAATCTTTTTCCAGCTGGGAACCCCGTTTCCGGAAGTGCGCGAACGCGGGTATGCAGCTGCGGTGATTCTGACTGCAATCATTTTGGGTATAAGTATAGTATCGCGGTTCTTGACAAAAAAGTTTACGAAAAACATCGTTAAATAAATACGCGAACCGATTTCCGAATATCGAAAGAGAATAGCATCATTCCTATTTAACAGTATGGATTTTCATATCAGGACTCGCAATCTCAACGTATATTATGGCAGCCAGCAGGCACTTAAGAATATCACTGTCGATATTCCAAATAAGAAGATAACCGCGATCATTGGTCCGTCTGGCTGCGGGAAATCTACCTTGCTGAAATCATTTAACCGGTTACTGGATTTGCAAGAAGGCGTAACGGTTTCTGGCGAAATCCTTGTTGATGGCGAGAATATCTATAGTCCGACCGTAGATATGATGCGCTTGCGGAAAAAAATGGGATTGTTATCGCAACGACCGCAGGTACTTCCATTATCTATTTATGATAATATCGCTTACGGTCCGCGGATTCATGGCGTGAGAGATAAAAAAGAACTTGACCGGATAGTAGAAAAATATCTCAAACTCGCTTCGCTCTGGGATGAAGTGAAAGACCGGCTGCATAGTCCAGCATCACGGTTATCGCTCGGACAGCAACAGCGGTTATGTCTCGCGCGCGGGTTAGCGGTTGATCCGGAAGTCATTCTCGGTGATGAACCGACTTCTGCACTCGACCCGATTTCTGCAGAAGGAATCGAACAACAGTTTCTTTCACTGAAACAAACCTATACCATCGTTCTAGTGACCCATATTTTACGGCAAGCGAAACGATTAGCGGATTATGTAGTGTTCCTTTATCTAGGGGAATTAATCGAACACGGACCGGCAGAAGAGTTTTTTAATAACCCGAAAGACCCGAAAACCCTAGCGTATATTAGCGGGAAATTCCTTGCTGAACAACCGAAATGAAATAGGATGGTTCCGCAGGCACAAACTCGGGATACGGTTTAATCCTGCGGTAGAGTCCTAACGAGTTGGATAAACGTTGTCACCACTTCTGGGTCGAATTGGGTTCCGGAGCGCGACCGAATATACGCAATAGCTTTTTCGATATTCTCCGGAACACTTCTGGTTGGTTCTGTCGGATAGACTAACATATGAAACGTATCTATCACTGCGACAATGCGTGACCCGAGCGGAATTTGGTTCCCTTTTCTCCCTTCCGGTACTCCGGTACCATCAAACCATTCGTGTTGATATTTAACAATCGGATTAACCCGTTCGAGAAACCGAATGGAAGCGAGAGCGGTTGCGTCGGTATGAGCGATATTGCGTAACGATTTCCGGACTTCGTTTAAGAAGACATCAGTGCGCATAGCGAGTTTGGTATCAATCCCAACTTTTCCAAGGTTATGAATCAGAACAACATAGCGAACCGCATTGGTATCCATTTCGTCTAACCCTAATCGCGCCGCTAGTTCACTCGCTAACCGCATAGTCTGACTCGAATGGACGACCGCAGTAACATCTTTCGGCTCAATCGAACTAACCAGATTCCCGATGATTTCGATGTATGCAGTATTAATCCGCTGATATAAAGTAGCGTTATCAACTGCGATAGCGGCTTCTGCTGCGAGCATGGTTATCAAATTCAAATGCGATAAATCCCATTCCGGCGAACTTTTCCTATTAGTTAGACTAATGATTCCGATAACTTGGTCTCGTGCGATTAACGGCACACACATAATTGACCGAATATCCACTTGCGCAGGATTATCGAATTCTAGCGTAAACTGTTCAGTTTTTTCTATATTACCGACCAGAATACCTTTTTTCGTTCGCGCTACCACCGCGAGCATTTCTTCTCCGGTCTGAAACGTTACCTGTCGTGGAGTATTATGGATATTTCCACGGGCTGCACGAATCGAATATTCGTTCCGTTCAGGGTCATAGAGATATAAAAATCCTGCATTACCATCGAGCGATTTGATCGCAGTATCTAAAACGTTCGCCATAACCATATTGATATCCAATGTAGCGCTAAGTTGTCGTGCGGTTTCATAGAGTGTAGTTAGTTCTAAGACCCGCTGTTGTAATTTCTGGTTAGCTTTTTCAAGTTCTCCATTGAGTTTTTTCACCGCTTCTTTTCGTCGCCGTTCCGCATCGGATAATATCCCGGCACTTATTCCAATGAAAAAGAATAAAAAGATTTTCACCAGTAACCCGAAAGTAACCGCATCGCGAAATGGCGTATCGCTCTCACGGAAAGGCACAAGCGGTATTAGCACCGCAATCGCGCTCGCTACTGCGGTAATCAATCCCCAGCGCCAACCGAACGCTACCGCAGCAATAGCTACTGGCAGAAAGTAAAGGTCGGTTAAGGTTACAGTTTTAAAGATATCCGATTCATTGAAAAAATAATTGACAATAACAATTAATGCGAAAATAACCAAAACCGATTCTAATAATCGTCGTTGATATAGTTCAGGTGTCTGGAGTAGTTTCATATCGTTCTATTTTTTAGGTATTATTATGCAATATAAAATATAATTAGGATACCTTACAATCAATCGCTCTGCAAGTAGCGTAGCCCAAATTTTGTAATTTGGGTTAATCCTCGAATTGTTTTTGCAGCAATTTTTCTCCAGATACATCTCGGGACGATTAGTTCCATACCGAACTCGTGCAACCATAATATAGGAATTGTTGCTCCTAAAAACAACTTGGGTTATTCAACTTAACCAAACTCCAGACCCTAGAGTTTGCTCTAATACCTCCAAAGGATTCAGGGAGTTTAGAGTTACCTCTTTTAGAAATCGTTTCAGGATTATTCCCCCGAGCTACCGCTTGATATCGTTCCTCGGTTCAATTTCCTGTCTAGGTTTCCGTAAGATTGTTGAGACATAGGCATAAGCGCGTTTGATGCCAGAATGGTTGGTGAACGAACGCAAGATAGTTCGTTTAACCTGTTTCTAGAGCAGGTTCAAAATCTTATCTTGAGAAAGGGGGACAATTGCGGTATGGCAAAAGTTACCAGCCCGTTATTTTCGTTCGATGCCCGTGGTCAAATCGGGAAAGCGTTAGTCTATGCTGTTTGGAAAGGAATCAATTATGTGCGGCGATATGTGGTTCCGCAGAACCCGAATACGGTTGACCAGCAGACAATTCGCAGTTATTTTACTACGGCAGTCAATGCGTATCAAGCGGAAAATGCAACGACAAAATCCGCTTGGGAAACGTACGCAGGGAATTTATCCCGACCGCAGAGCGGGTTTAATGCCTATGTCGGAAAATATATCTTGTATATGATAGACCATGCCGGCGTTGAACCAACCAGCCCGTTTATGCCGCCAGCGTAGGTTAACAGATACTAACAACAAATAAACGGTATCGAGTCAATGGCTAGGACTGCAGCCTAGCCATTTTTTTATGCGGATTGCGATATCGGATTCTCGTTGGATTGAGTTTTACGTTTTTGTTTTCGGAGTCGCATATATACAAACTAACTTGCATACTATCAACGCAGTCGCAGTGCAGAGTACATTGTACAATTAAATTTGCGAACTAATCTAACTTTACGATATACTATCAATATAATATATCCCAATAGCACATTTTCAGCGGAAGATAAGGTTTTGTTAACACTATTGCTTTTTTTTAAATATGGCGAATAATCTTTCAAGCGTTTCCCCAGTAAAACTGGTTTTTGACCCCGCAGTGGAAGGTGGAACCCCCTATCTTATTATCGAGCCGAATCTGCAACCTGTTGATACTTCGCATCAATCAATTCGCTTGACCGCATATGCGTTAGACCCGCCGGAAATCATCGTTCTGGATACGCAGGAAGTACCGGTTACACCCACCACGAAATACATTCTACCCCATCGTAAGAAAAAAGAGATACTCGGAATCCGAGTTGAACTGGGTAACGGTTCTGAACGAACCGTACTGGGAGAATGGCGAGCGCTCTATTTCCCGAAAGGGAAATTAATCAACTATCGTGGGTCGAAATTATTAAAACGACCGCCGGATTTTAAACAGTTCTGGGTTCAAACTCGAGCGGAACTCGATTCCGTCCCAATGGAACCGGAACTAACCCCAATCTCGGACTGGGTTGATTACCATCAGCAGAAACAAACCTCGCAGACCGGTAGATGTTATCGCGTAAAACTGAATTCGTTCGGTGGGATTCCTATCGTTTGCTATTATATGGTTCCGAACGAGGTTAATCCGTTATCCGGTGTCCCATCGAAAAAGAAATATCCGGCAATCCAAATTATGCCCGGTTGGGGTGCAGAAGAACTGCCGAACGACCGAACCGCACAAGGAATAATAACCCTTTCAGTTAATCCACGAACGCATGGACCGAGTAAACAATATTTTACAACACCGATTGACCAGCATCATTTATGGAATATAACTGAACCGAAAGAATATTATTATCGTCAAGCATATATGGATTGTTTACGCGCACTAGATTTTCTGGTTAGCCGCCCGGAAGTGGATAAACATCGCATCGGACTACAGGGCGGAAGTCAAGGGGGAGCGTTTGCGTTAGCGACAGCCGCGTTAAGCCCGTATCCGATTGCAGCAGTGGTTTCGAACGTAACCTATCTAAGCAATTTTCCGGATTTCGTTTATGTATCAACCAACGGATCCGGACCGACGTTCGGTCAATTTTATACCGACCCGAACCTTGGCGATAAGGTTCGACGAACGTTATCCTATATTGATGTAGCGAATTTAGCGCCGTGGATTCAATCACCGACATTGGTCTGTGTTGCGTTACAGGATAGAGTATGTCCGCCGGTGAACGGTATTGTTGCCTTGAATCGGATACCGAAAACCGTTCCGAAACGATTGGTTTTAGTTCCCGGCGCAGACCATGAGATAACCGATTTCATGCGGCAGGAAAACGAAGTTTGGCAGAAAAAATATCTCAAATACTAAACTAATCTCTAATCGTTAGGAATCCAGAAATCATCATTTGAATAATTTTGGTCTTTTGGTTTCCTAGTAAAGATACCATTATGCAATGGATGATTCGGTTTTTCATTTCGACGTTCTGTAGTTTCTTGGTTTTTTCGTTTTTCTGTTTTTCTGGATTCGCATTACCGATTGATTTCGACTGGACGAACCGACCGGTAGCGGTTCGGCTCAATTCCGCAGAATTGCAAGGAGTTAAACCACCGAGTTTCACCAGTGCTGGCCAACCGATTACGTTGACTCGCTCTGCGGAGAAAATCAGTATCAGAACCTACCTCGATAAATCTATGCTCGGATATGATTATGCGCTCCGAATACGAATACAAGGAGAAATACCGCTGCTCCTTGTCAATGATAAACTGATTGAAGCGGAACCGGTCATCGGATCGGACGGCAGTTATTTCTGTATTCAAAAACAGTATTTGCTTCCCGGAGAGAATACAATAGAATTAACCACCGAAAAAGGATTTGCTCCACAAGTTGAATCTCTAGAAATGTTCGCGTTATTGTTTAGTAACGAAGAAGTCCATTTCGATCGGGTGTTCGGTGCAAAAACTGCAATCGTTATGGCGCAACCGGCAACACATCCGGAACAAACTAAATATGATGTTCTCCATTATGAGTTAAACCATATTGTGACGATGACCAGCAGTATTATCACTGCTAATCTAACCATGATTGCGAAATGCACTACGGTAACCTTACGTACTGCAGTGTTTGATTTAGATGATAATAGCGGAAGTTTCTCGGTGCAATCGGTTGACCAAGGTCCAGGAACGAGTACGCTAACGTATACGCATAATAGTTCGCAGAACCGTTTGTATGTTTCGTTGCCTAATGCCCCATTACCATTAAACAGCATTTTTACCGTGCGAGTATTTTATCGGGGTACACCGAATCCCAACGGTACGTTCGGAGCACCGTATCGACGAACGACTCATAGCGGAACGGCAATTGTCTATAGTTTCAGTGAACCGTATGGTGCGCGGCAATGGTGGCCATGCAAAGATGTTCCGGATGATAAAGCGACTTTGGAAACGCGCTGGACGTGCCCGACCGCATATATACCGGTTTCGAACGGTAAACTCGTTTCGGTAACCACTTCTGCTGGTAACCATACCTTTAATTACTATGAATCGTATCCGATAACTACCTATTTAGTTTCAGTCGCGTGCACCAATTATCTTTATGAATATGGAATATATACTTCACAGAATTTACTTTCACGGATGACCGTAGGCGCATATATTTTTCCGGAAAATGCCGGAACGGAAAGTGGCGGGTATCGAGGAACGATAACGATGATAGATTTCTTTGCGAAGAAGTTCGGCGAATATCCGTTTTTAACCGAGAAATACGTTACTGCGGAACATACCATTACTTCAAGTATGGAACATCAGACGGCAACCAGTTTACGCGCTAACGGGTTAGAAAGTGGCGGGTTTACCCGTTCCAATATCCACGAACTAGCGCATCAATGGTTCGGCGATATGATAACCATGCAGCATTTTGACCATCTCTGGTTGAATGAAGGGTTTGCAACCTATTGCGAAGCGTTATGGCAGGAAGGGTTCTATGGCAAGGATTCGTATCATAGTTGGATTAATGCTTGGACTACCAGCGATACGTATCCCATTGTAAGCAGTAGTGCGGATAGTTTTTCCGGAAGCATTGTGTATCGCAAAGGAGCGTGGGTGTTGCATATGTTACGGCATATCGTTGGCGATTCAACGTTTTTCGCTGCATTACGAAATTATGCGGAAAATACTGCGTTACGCTACGGCACAGCGTTAAGTATAGATTTTCAGCGCGATGTCGAACGAACGATGGGCGGGAGTACTTCACTAAGCTGGTTTTTCGATGAATGGCTTTATCAAGCGCCACGACCGAATTATACTTGGAACTGCTGGACAACGAAATCCGGTTCAACGACTGTACTCAATCTTGAAATTACCCAAACGCAAGCGACCTCAACCTACATTATGCCGATTGACTTTAGAGTATATTTTTCACCCAGCGGAAATACTACGATTACAGTTTGGAATACGCAGAAAGCCAAACAAACTTATGCAATTCCTATCGGAATCGGATATACCATCAGTTCAGTTGCTTTTGACCCGGATAATTGGGTGTTAGAATATAAAAAT
Source organism: bacterium (assembly GCA_026416715.1). Classification (NCBI taxonomy): domain Bacteria; species bacterium. The sequence continues at coordinate 15,228 of JAOAEQ010000015.1, read as the reverse complement.
GTAAGTAGTATGGTACCTGTAGAGCTTCCCGTTGAATTAAGTCAGTTTGAAGCGATTATTTCACCCCGTGAGTTTCACGACCAATTCTTTCAAGACAATTAAATGTGGTCAAGATTTATTTCGCAAAGTATTAATCCGCAATTAAAGTTAGGCCGGTAGGTCGAAAATATCTCACCAGCCGTCCTTTTCGGGACTAAACGCAACTTCATAACAATTCCTTCCCAGCATTGCATGCTGGGCTAAATTCAGTCGCCCTTGCAGGGCGAGTAACATGCTTTTTGTTAATCCGCTTTATGCGGATGATTGATGTTAGCCCAGCCATTATATGGCTGGGATAAGATACGGGAACCACACCGTGAAGTCCCGTTCAGGGACGAATGAACCGGTGAACCACGAGATTATTATCAGTCGTCCCGAACGGGACTCGATGAACTATGCATCATTTAAAACCCAGTATTGCATACTGGGCTATGTTCAGTCATCCCTACGGGATTAATTTATCTCTCATCACATTCCACTTTCCCAGCATTCTATGCTGGGCTAAATTCAATCGCCCTTGCAGGGCTACAACCAATCAATCGTTCAACCTACTTCTTTGCATTCCATGCTGGGCTAGATTCAATCGTCGTGTTTGGGGCTGTTTTGCATAGCTGACAACCAATTAAAACGAAAGCTTTTTATAATATTCAGCCAGATTATAGAAATGGTTGAAGTGGTCTTGGTTAGTCATACCGGCGTATCCGCGAATGTGGAATCCTTTTTTATCGCTTGAATAAAGAAGAATCATTCCTAATGTATTCGTTTTATGTTGGTATATTCTTTTCGCATGAACTCGTTCGATAAGATAACCGGCCGTTTTCGTTGTTGTATTATCCCGATATTTTTCTTCCGGCGGAAATAGATGCGTAAACCAGAACGATTTTCTCCCGGATGCGGCATCGAGTGCAAATTTCAAAAACGGTGCCATTTGCTCTTCAACTAAAACAGTGCGAGTAGTATCAGTGAACGCGCAGTATAACGAATCCGCTAAAATTACCGCATCTACCTGTTCATAATATTCCGGCACGTTCAATATTTCACGTACCGCAACGTATCCGCCACTAAACGAAGCGAGTGCAAGTTTGGATAATTTCGGATGCGGTATGATGTTTGCGGTTTGCAAGGTTAAATGAACTTCATCGAGAATCTGTTGGAATCGCGTGGTATCCTGAAATACCGCTTGATACGATGGTACCGTTATCGAAACTAGCACGGCATTCTTTTTCGCCGGATAGAATACCTGCTCAGAACACCATGTTGCACCATGGAAAAAAACGACTAGGTTGAATCGACCATCTTTTTTCGGTTTGAAATAATCTGGGACAAACAGCTGGCCGGTAGATAATGTGAATCGTTCTCCGGGAACAGCGATTCGTTTCGGTGCGATAATCCCGGAACTGCGGGTAACCGTTGTTCGGGATACCGTCGTATCGGTTGTTTGCGCAAAACTAGCACCGGTTTTCTCAAATACGATTGCAAGAATTACGAGCAATATAAATTTATTTATCATTTTAAGTCATCTCCTCTAGACGAAATGCGATAATGTATGATATACCAAAGTATCGAATATGCGATAGTTGTTATGGTTAAAATCCCGACCTTAATGGCTGGGCTAGACTCAATCATCCCTACGGGATTAACCAAAAGCATGTTACTCGCCCTGGTTAGGGCGATTGAATTTAGCCCAGCATGCAATGCTGGGAAAAGATTCATCCGAAGAGCGTTTAGTCCCGTGCGGGACGACTGATAATAATCTCGTGGTTCACCGGTTGATTCGTTCCTTGCACGGGACTAGCGGGTTGGTTTCCGTATCTTATCCCAGCCATAAATGGCTGGGATAGACTCAATGAAAATGTTGCGGGAGGTGTTTTATGAATACTCGCATACACCGTAAATTACTAAATATCCCGTTGAATATCATTATTATATTTACTATTCTCGCTATTGGCATATCACTCATCAGTTATTTTTTCTTTTTATTTACGAAACATAGTATAGAACAAAATATCAGCGATAATCTTTCTTCAGTTGCCGAGTTGAAAGTGCGGCAGATAGTTTCCTGGCGAAATGAACGACTCAGCGATGCGAAAGTAATTCAGGAGAATCCGATAATCACGGCGCATATTTCCCGCTGGTTAACTCAACCGGAGTCAGCGCAACTACGCGAGCCGATTATCCGCTGGATGAATAGTTTACTAACGCATTATAAGTATCAGAGTATTCTGCTTCTGGATACGCAAGGGAACGTGCGATTAGCTTCAAATGAACAAGATGCCCAAATCGGTAAACATGCGTATGCGTTATTCAAACAATGCCTACAGGATAACCAGGTCAGACTCTCTGATTTCCATAAAACAGAAAGGTTAGGTGTCCATCTTGACCTAATAGTTCCCTTGCTTATATCAAAAAATAATCGAACGGAATGTATTGCCGTGATACTACTTCGGATAGACCCGCATAAAAATCTCTATCCGCTGATTCAGAGTTGGCCTACACCCAGTGCAACCGCAGAAACGTTACTGGTTCGTCAGGAAGGGAATGATTTGGTATATTTAAACGAACTTCGGCATAAGAAAAATACTGCATTACAACTTCGCTTTCCGATAACCACGAAAAATCTACCTGCCGCGATGGGAGTTCGAGGTGAGTTTGGTATCCGAGAAGGGATAGATTATCGCGGGAAACCGGTTCTCGCATCAATCCATTCGGTGCCGGGAACTCCGTGGATTATGGTATCGAAAGTTGACCAAGACGAAATTTATACTCCGTTACGGCATCGGGCGTGGATAATCACGATGATAACGATAATGATCATAATTATTGCGGGAGCGATGGTAACGGTCTGGTGGCGGGAACAGCGGGTTCAGTTCTATCGTTCGCAGTATCAGGCTGAACTCGACCGGAAAGCGTTACTATCGCATTTCGAATATCTGGTAAAATATGCGAATGATATTATTCTGCTGATAGATGAAACTGGGAAGATTATTGAAGTAAACGAGCGAGCGGTCTTGACGTATGGCTATTCTCGAGAAGAATTACTGCGGAAAAATATTCGAGACTTACGTGCGCCAGAATTTGTTCAAGGAATTGAAGACCAACTCCGAGAAACGCTGGATAAACACGGGCTGGTTTATGAAGCGGTGCATCAGCGGAATGATGGAACAACGTTTCCAGTAGAAGTGAGTGCGCGCGATATTGAAGTTGAAGGGAAAAAATATCTGCAACATATCATTCGCGATATTACCGACCGTAAGCAGGCGGAAGAAGCGCTGCGCGAAAGCAAACTGCGGTTAGAAACCGCGATTCGTGCATCGAATACCGGTTTATGGGATTGGGACTTGAAAACCAATACAGTTTATTATTCCCCGGAATGGAAACATCAAATCGGGTATGAAGATTGGGAAATTTCAAACGACTTCTCCGAATGGCAGAGTCGGGTTCATCCGGATGATTTAGATCGCGCGTTAGCTACCGTTAATGCCTATCTAAAAAATCCTTGGCCGAACTATGAACTTGAATTCCGGTTCCGTCATAAAGATGGTTCATATCGCTGGATACTTGCCCGGGCATCTTTAATTAAAGATGAACAAGGAAATCCGATACGAATGCTCGGTTCCCATCTGGATATTACCGACCGCAAGATGGCAGAAACCGCATTACGGGAACGTGAACGACAATTAAACGCTATTATTGATGGGTCTCCGATATGTCAATTCGTTATTGATAAAAATCATAAGGTTATTTATTGGAATAAGGCACTAGAATACTATAGTGGAATTAAAGCGAAAGAGATTATTGGAACGGATAATCATTGGAAAGCATTCTATCCTGAGAAAAGACCGTGTATGTCGGACTTGCTAGTAGATGGAAAAATTGATGAGCTCCCTCGATGGTATTCGCAGAAGTATAGTAAATCTGCTCTTATTGACGGTGCATATAGGGTGGTCGATTTTTTTCCAGCTCTCGGTGAAAAAGGGGTATGGTTAGATTTCAGTGCTGTTGTTATTCGCGATGATAATGGCGAAGTTATCGGAGCGGTGGAAACGCTTGAAGATATTACCGACCGCAAGATGGCGGAAACCGCATTGCGGGAGAGTGTAATTCGATACCGAACTTTATTCGATTCTGCGCAAGATGCCATCTTTTTAATGGAAAACGATGTTTTTGTTCAATGTAACCAGAAAACACTCGAAATGTTTGGTTGTACGGATAAACGCCAGATTCTCGGGCATAAACCGACCGATTTTTCGCCCGCAAACCAGCCGGATGGGCAGGATTCGATTCAGAAAGCAAAAGAAAAAATTGATGCAGCGTATTCCGGCATCCCGCAAAAGTTCGAGTGGGTTCATACCCGAATTGACGGCACGCAATTTTTCACCGAAGTTTCGCTTAATTGTATAACCGTTGAAGGCAAGAAAATAATACAGGCAATCGTTCGAGATATTACCGATAGAAAAAAAGCGGAAGAAGAAATCCGGCAACTGAATGCTGAACTGGAACTGCGAGTTGAACAGCGGACAGCAGAATTAGCGGCAGCGAATCAGGAGCTGGAAGCGTTTTCCTATTCTGTTTCGCATGATTTACGCGCGCCGTTACGTGCGATAGCCGGGTTCAGTAAGATTCTGGAAGAAGATTACGCAGCGCAATTCGATGAAGTTGGAAAAGATTATTTACATCGCATTCTAGCGGCAACCATACGGATGGAGCAACTGATTGATGATATGCTCGAATTATCCCACGTAACCCGAAAAGAGATGCGCCGTGAACAAGTGAATTTATCGGAGATTGCAGAATCGGTTATCGCTGAATTACGGAACGCTGAACCGGAACGAACGGTAACCGTTCATATTACGCCGGGGTTAACTGTGAATGGTGACCGTAATCTTTTCCACTTGGTTATCGAAAATCTATTAACTAACGCGTGGAAGTTTACAAAATACCGAGCGTCTGCTACAATAGAAGTCGGAAAAATCGAACCGGGAGAAGGTGAACCGACGATATATTTTGTTCGGGACAATGGAGCAGGATTCGATATGACCTATGTGGATAAATTATTTACTCCATTCCAGCGGTTGCATCCGCTCGATGAGTTTCCGGGAACGGGGGTGGGATTAGCTATTGTTAGACGGATAATCAACCGGCATGGCGGTCGTGTATGGGCTGAAGGGAAACCGAACGCCGGCGCCACATTTTATTTTACGGTATAATCATTTTACCGCAGAGAACGCTGTGTTCGCAGAAAAACAGAAATATATGACTGAAGGAGATGTATTGAACCAAATTACTGATAAAATCATTAATGCGGCGATTAATGTGCATCGAGCGCTAGGTCCGGGATTATTAGAATCAGCATATGAATCCTGTTTATTCTTTGAATTAGTTGATCACGGATTGAAAGTTGAGCAACAAAAACCGTTAATGGTTATATATCGTCAAGTCAAATTGGATTGCGGTTATCGACTCGATTTAGTAGTTAATGATAGTGTAATTGTTGAAGTAAAGTCGGTAGATAAACTTATCCCAATACACGAAGCACAATTGTTATCATATTTAAAATTGTCAGGATGTAAGGTAGGATTATTAATTAACTTTAATGTAAAGGTTTTAAAAGATGGGATACGTCGTATTGTAAATCAATTTCCTGACCGAAAAAGCGTTACCCCAGAACTCACAGAGTGTGCAAAGAAAACCAAATAATGAATTTATGAAATTGGAGAGTTCAGAGGTTCTCTGCGTGTTCTGTGTACTCTGCGGTGGAAAGAAAAGATATATGTCGAATCGGGAAACGAAAACAATTCTTTTGGTAGAAGATAATCCGGATGATATTGAACTAACCAAACAAGCGTTAAAAAAAGGGAAAGTTGTCAATGAACTGGTTATTGCCCGTGATGGTGGAGAAGCGTTGAATTACCTGTTCGGAATACAAAAACCCTCGCCGGTGCTTCCGGAAGTAGTTCTACTCGATTTGAAACTACCGAAACTAGATGGATTAGAAGTATTACGTCGGATTCGCGCTCATCAACGAACGAAACTTATTCCGGTCGTTATCCTGACGTCGTCTAAGGAAGAAAAGGATTTAATTAACGGGTATTCGCTCGGAGCGAATAGTTATATTCGGAAACCGGTTGATTTTGAACAGTTCACCGACGCTGTTCGACAGCTAGGTCTCTACTGGCTGTTACTGAACGAACCACCTCCGAAAGGATAACATTAACCACCAAGACTCCAAGACACCAAGATAAATCTAAATTTTTAATATTGAATGTAAATTGCAATATTTCTTAGTGCCTTAGTGCCTTGGTGGTAAAAGAATATGCCGAAATCACTTCGTGTTCTTATTGTAGAAGATTCGGATGATGATGCCCAGCTAATTTTACGTGAACTGCGGCAAGGCGGGTATGAACCTATCTATCTCCGTGTCCAAACTCCGCAAGATTTGCAGCAAGCGTTAGCGAATCAAACTTGGGATATCGTTTTATCCGACCATTCAATGCCGAGATTCGATGCGTTCGCTGCATTAGAAATTTTACTCGCTCACAAGCTGGATATCCCATTCATTTTAGTTTCCGGAAGTATCGGCGAACAGAAAGCGGTTGAGATAATGCGCGCTGGTGCCCAGGATTTTATTATGAAAGATAACCTCGCTCGGTTAGTTCCGGCGATAGAGCGCGAGTTACGTGAAGCGGAGAATCGGCGGAAACAGCGGGAAACAGATGAAGCGTTACGTGCTGCGGGTATCGAATGGCGTGCAACGTTCGATGCGATATCAGATGCGATCTGTTTACTTGACCGAGCAGGGAGAGTGCTACGCGCAAATCGGTCTTATCGCGATTTAGTTAAGCATTCGTTCAAGCAAATTATTGGCGCAAAATGCTGGGAATTGATTCACGAAACGAACGAACCGCCAGAAATCTGCCCGTTCCAACAGGTGGTTAAAACTGGACATAGTGCGAATGCGGAATTTTCGGTAAACGATAAATGGTTTAATGTAATCGTTGAACCAATCATTGATTCAGCAGGTAATTTTAACCATTGTATTCATATTATTCAGGATATCACCGCACGGAAACAAATAGAGTTAGCGTTGCGGGATAGTGAAGAGAAACTAGCCACCGCAATAGAAATGGCATATCTCGGGTATTGGGAATATGATGTTCTCAACGATACTTTTACGTTCAATGACCAGTTCTATCGCATATTCCATACCACTGCGGAACAGGTTGGCGGATATACCATGCGGTCAGCGGAATATGCTAAACGATTCTGCCATCCAGACGATGCGTATATGGTAGCGGAAGAAGTCCGTAAAGCGATTGAAACCACAGACCCGAATTATTCCAGGCAGATAGAACATCGGATACTCTATGCCGATGGCGGAATAGGATATATCACCGTTAAATTTTTTATTGTTAAGGATAGTCACGGACGAACCATTAAAACCTATGGAGTTAATCAAGATATTACCGCACGTAAACAAGCGGAACTAGCGCTTGAACAGAGTTATGCGCAACTTCGTCGGATATTAGATGAAACGGTGAAGGCGCTCGCATCAGCAGTTGAAACCAGAGATCCATACACCGCTGGGCATGAACGGCGTGATGCGATTATCGCCAGTGCAATTGCGCAAGAAATGGGGTTAACTGAAAGCCAGATTGAAGGGATTCGTATCGGTTCACTTTTGCATGATATCGGGAAAATAGCGATTCCTGCAGAAATATTGACCAAACCAGCTAAATTAACTCCGCTAGAATATACGTTGATAAAAACGCATCCGCAAGTCGGATTCGATATCTTGAAAGATATCGAGTTTCCTTGGCCAATAGCCCAAATTGTATATCAGCATCAGGAACGGCTCGATGGGTCTGGTTATCCCCGTGGCCTTAAAGACGGTGAGATTATTTTAGAAGCGCGAATTCTAATGGTAGCGGATGTGATTGAAGCGATGAGTTCGCATCGGCCATATCGTCCAGCGCTCGGACTCAATGTCGCATTAGCTGAAATTGAAAAGAATCAAGGGATTCTCTACGACCCGCAGGTTGCTACCGTCTGCCTCCGCCTATTCCGTGAAAAAGGATTCAAGTTCGAATAACACCTTACTAACCACCACGTTACCAAACCACCAAACTTGATCGTTAATCTCGCATTTCCGTTTTGTATTGCATAAGGTATCTGTGTGACTTTGTGTTCCGGTGGTAGATAGTTATAGCGGAGTGGAATGGGAATTGAACCGTTCAATTCCCATCCTACTCCCGTGGTATAACAATTTTGTACTCGGAATAAACCGAAGACTCTAATTCAACTCATTGCTGATAATTACTTATCCGAGAACTGACTACTCCAGAGGTTCAAATTGGGAAGAAAAAGCAAGGATAGTGGCTATTCATTTTTACTGATACAACTGCCAGTTATCCGTTCCGGTGATATGAATTGTGGGTTGTGTGAATACTTTAACACAGACATTCGCATCATCTGATGCGCTAATATCTTGCCAAGACCCACCGGATGAACGAATAAAACTTTCTCCTGGATTTGCTGATGCCTGACTGCTATACCCGGTATATGGAATTTCGCACGGTATCGGATAGTTATATGCTGGGGTATAGAACCGAACAACTACCGAGAACCGCTGTCCACTGGTTAGCGAATACGTTGAATCGAGTGAAATAATATGATATCCCGCCATCGTGCAGGTACCAGTTTTAGTGTTGACTAATGTTCCACTCTGTGGCGCACCGGGCGTAACATTATCGTAAATATAGATTTCATATCCGGTATTTGGCATCAGCGCATAGAAACTTACTGCAGCTAATTTATCCGCAGCCGTCGCAGTAAAAATGTTTGCGCCCCAAGCGTAGTTTGTGCCAAATCCATAGTCGGTAACATTGCCGAGCGGGTCGTATTGATATACCTTATTGTAATCCGTAGTCGGATTCGCATAGCGGAACTGTGCGGAATAATCAGTTTTCGCTAGCGCTGAGTCGTAATAGGATATATAGAAATATCCGGATTGTCCCCAGCTTGTTCCCCAGCTATTCTTAACGATAAACGCACCATTTCCTGGTGGCGTCGTATTAAATTTACTTGCAGGGAAATTATCATCCCACCCGACCAACATTATTGCATGGTTCGTGCTACTTCCGCTTGGTGAATAATATGCATAGGTAGTAGAATTATAATATGCGGTACCGGAATAATGATAATACGTTGCATACACTCCGCCATAGTTCATAATAGCATTTTTAATATTATCATTATCGGTAGAACTCGCCCGAGCGGGTATCCAATCAACATCGGTAATATGTTTCTGTATCGGTTTATTAGTCGGCGAAGTTCCTACATTCCAAATATACGGGTCATCAGATTCGAGAATCGGGCCAGTCCAGCGGGAAAGATATGCCGTAACCATATAATGATTTCCGCCGTCAAGATGCGTACGGTCGTATCCATCAGGATACGACGAACTTAATAGATTCTTAACATTCATTTCCGAGAAGTCCCAGGTTTCGCTAGGTAGTAAACATGATTCTAGTGAACCGAGCCCCGCATGCGCCCAGCAACTACCAGCGCCACCTTGATTGCGAACGCCGGTAACTTTACCGGTACTCCGTAAATCATAGAACGATGGCGCTACGAAGTTATCAGATTGGATAACTTTCAATCCTTTCATCGGTGGTGGAAGTTTGGGTGAAGGTATATGTCCAAGCCCGAGTCCATCGGCGGTAACGAACGATACTTTATTTGATTTCACTGCTTCCAGATATTGGATAAACTCCGGATTGACCGGTGCCCGAGTCGGTTTTAGCTGTTCCTGTGCGAAACTGAATACTGCTACTCCAACAATCATTACTGCCACTAAAATCATCAAACTTTTTTTCTGCATAGGTTTATCTCCTTTTTCCCAATAACACATTCTAAATAGTATATCCCAAAAGGAATAAAATAACCACCATGGTACCACGAGAAATCTTTTTATCAACTTAGTATCTTAGTTTAGTGGCTTGGTGGTTTACTCACTTGTTTTAGATTCTTCTCGTAGATTCGCGTATAACCAGATGCGTGGTCAACACGACCCGCTGTCGCACATCTTTTTTCCGCTGGATACGGCTGATGAGCAGTTGTGCGGCGATACGACCCATTTCTTCTTTCGCTACATGGACAGTGGTTAACGGTGGGATAACGTGAATCGCTTCATCGGTATCATCAAACCCGACAATGGAAATATCTTCCGGAACCCGAATCTGATGTGCGCGCAGTACTTTCATCGCTCCCGTAGCCATCGCATCGTTAAATGCAAATAACGCTGTCGGTAACTCTTTCGTTTGCGCGAATAACTTTTCCATCGCTTCCATCCCACCTTCAGTAGTCACATCTCCTTCCGCAATCCATTTCGGATTCGGAGTTAGATTGGCGGATTTCATCGCTTCAAAATATCCCTGGCGCCGTTCGATGATACTGACATGTTTACCGATACCGGTTAACATTCCGATTTTTTTATGCCCGAGTTCAATCAGATGGTTAACCGCTTGTTTAGCGCCGTTAATATTATCTGTTACCACACAATCAATATTCGGTTGGGGTATATGATTATCAACTAATACGAGCGGAATTCCCCATTGATAGATTTCTAAAATAAATTTATCCGCAATTTTCCCAGAGAGAATTAACCCATCAACATTTTTTTCCCGGACGAATTTCGGGACGGTTTCTTTATTATCTAACAGACTATGTGCAGAAATGAGCAGATTGTAGTCCTGCCGGAGTAATTCTTCTTCAATTCCGTCTAATACGCGCGAATGAAATGGATTTGAAAATATCCGCAACGGAGTCCGGTCTATGATAAATCCGATATTACCGGTTTTCTGAAGCACTAACCCACGACCGAACGCGCTCGGATGATATTTCAGTTGTTTCGCGACCTGTTTAACCAGTTCGCGAGTTTTCGGATTAACATGCGCACGGTTGTTCAGCGCTTTGCTGACCGTAGAAATAGATACCCCCGCTTTTTTAGCGACATCCCAGATGGTAGAATTGATTGGCATATAAAAGATTGTCACCAGCCGTCCCGAACGGGACTAAACAAACTTCGTATCAAATCTTACCCAGCATTGTATGCTGGGCTAGATTCAATCGCCCTTGCAGGACTATTAATCCGCCGGAAGCCGATGATTGAGTCTAGCCCAGCCATTTATGGCTGGGATAAGATACGGGAACCACACCATAGTCCCGCTACGGGACGACTGAACCGTTGAAAAACTAGATTCAATCGTCCCGTTCTTCGAGGCTTTTTCATCCCGATCGGTTTATAGGTTTATATGATACTTTAATTCTCTTCGAACAATTCCGAGATATATTCAGATTTTATTTCTAGCATATCTAGCGGATATATATTATTATACAAGGGTGCACTAGTTGCAGTAACTCGAATCGTCGGACTAACCTGGATGTTCCCTAACGTATCGCGCAGCGTTATATAGCATTCACCGAGTCCGGTTGCAGTAAAGATAACAGTTCCACCGGTATATGCGTTCAAATATCCAGGCGCACCACTCGTAGTTGTGATTGACCAACTATATGGCGGATATCCTTCAGCTGCAGTAAGTTGCCGAGTTTGACTGACCATAAGTATGGGCGAACCGATAAGATTCAATAGTAACGGACGTAACGTTACTACAATCGTCGGACTGAACTGTTCCTGAGCATATTTATCACGGAGAAGGTAATAACAACTGGCAGCACTCGCTCTAGTAAAGGTTACTGTAGCTCCTGTATAAGCATTTTCGAATATTTATTTCTCTTTTTTATACATTATTTAACTTTGCGTAATTCAACTCGATCTCAACTCTCAAATCGACTTAATTCTATCGGCATTTGTTCATTTATATTAAAAAAGAATAAGAAATCTTAGGGTTTGAATATTCTTACTTTAAATCCGAGTAGGTGACTTAGTGCGACCATCTCTTCAAAAATATCACCGTAAGCAACAGCGATATGGTTGCTCTGATAATGCGCCATAATTGTTTCCTGCGAAACACCTAAGTCTGCTGCCATGAATGGCCATTCGCGAGTGGTATTCTTCCACCAGGATTCACGGATATTTCCCGGTAACGCGTGAACTTCTCCTTGCCCGATGTCCATCCACAACTGATTTTTAGTTAAATAGGTTCGCGCCCAAGTGATTTTACCCGGTAAACTCTCTCCGGAGAACGTTCCGCCCGGTATCGGAAAATATCCTTTCGGCTGACGATACGAATGTACGTTGCTCAGTGTATCCGGGTCATGGTTGAACGCATACGCGCCACTCGACCCAGAATTAAGCAGAACCCAAACAAACCGCCCTTGATATTCATTGCCCCAGCGGACATCATGGAAGAATACTGCGTGATGTAATTTTTTTGCTTTGAGAATCCGTTTCATCAATTCCATGGGAATAAGGTTTCCTTGGTCAGCTTCAGTTGAATCTACGATCGTATCACCATTCGATTCCGGACGACATACAGAATTAAATAATCCTTCTGCAAAATCTGATGGCGGTCGCAGGTTGATTAGTCCTAGCTGATATTGCCATCCGATACAATCCGCTTTAAATTCATTCACCAAATCGAGAATAGCGAGATAATCCCGCAGTTGTTCTTTCGTCGCTTCTTCCGTGAAATCTTGTGCGCCCGGTTCCCGATAATGAAAGGTTACCCCTTTTTGGTTAACAAATGCAAACGCATCTTTTATCCGTTCCGGTTTAATATTCTTCCCATGGTCGATAATCCATGCTTGGTCAACTTTATGTTCCGCAAACCCAACGTGGTTCAATAGTCGAGCGCCGAAATAACCGTTAATCATACCCATGGAAGTATCACCAAACATCAGCGCTAAAATCCGCCGATGCCGAATGTGCTCTGCTACCTGTTGCGCAATCTGTTTCGCTGACGTAGAGATTTTTTTCGGTGGCGCAGCGATTTCTTTTTTCGGATAGTTGATTCTACCTGTTGAACACCATTCTTCTAACCGTGCCATAAATTTTTGGTCTTGAGTCCAATCCGATGCGCTCGTCCAAATTCGGGAATGGTTTCTATCCAGACTCGTTAAACAAGCGCTAGTATTGAGAAGCCCAACCAGCCCAGGCCAGGTGCCGGAAAAGTTGCTCGCTAATAAGAGTGGATTGCTTTTCCCGACCACACCGTCTGTCGTATGTGGTCCATAACACCAATGAACGAATACACCAATCATCGGGTCATCTATCGGTCCGAGTTTTTCAATCGCTTCATGCGGGCGCGTGATGAATCCTGGAATGCGATATGAAGAATACCCTAATTTCTTTAAAGCTTTCTCGAGCTGGATAGTTGCTGCAGTAACATTCGGTATCGCTAATTCATTCGGTTTCGTTCGATAATCCCCAGGCCAAAATAACGCAATTTTGGGTTTCATATAAGGTTCTCCTTTCTAAAAATGAATGTATACGCTATCTGCGATACAATTTGACTTATTACTCCGTGAGTTCCGCTTATTCCTAATCAATCGCTGGACTATATTTCAGCTTCTATATTATCAAATATATCATACAGTTTACCTCGATTTATATCGGAAACAGTGAAATATCAAAAAAAATTAAATTTTTTGGTATCCAAGCGTCTTTATAGTGTAAAATTATTTTCCTATTTATTATGACGAATTATGACGAAACGAGAAATAAATCTTCGCATATTTGAACACAAACCGATTCCGCAGGTGTTATTCCAGCCGCGGATTGAATCGTGGTATGCCTGGCATAAACAGTTCAATATATTGCCGGAAAAATATCAGAATATCGAGTTACGTGAATTGTTCAATCAACTTGATATTAGCATGCGGTATATCAGTTATTATACCGGCATACCGGAACCGATTGAAGTAACCTATTCAGCGCAGGTGAAAATAATTGAGCATTTTAATTCTAATCTCGGAACCAAAATTATCCAGACACCGTATGGTGAATTAACCGAAAAATATCGGATGACGATTGATAAAACTTGGCGGACAGTCGAGTTTGCGGTTAAATCGCCGGATGATTTGCGGAAACTCCGCTGGCTCTATGAAAATACTTCATTTCATTTCAACCCGGAGAAGTTCGAAGAAGGAAATCGATATATTGGCGAGCTTGGTGTTCCGCAATTTTATATCCCGAAAAGTCCGTATCAAGCGCTCTGCCAGCAATGGATGGCATTAGAAACATTGATTTATGCACTTGCAGATATACCGGAGAAAGTTGAACAGGTAATGAACGTTATTGATACCGCATATGACCCGATGTATGAAGATATCATCGCATGTCCGGCAGTTAAAATTCTCAATTTCGGGGAAAATCTCCATGCGCAATTGATATCACCGGCGTATTTTGAAAAATACCTTATTCCGTTTTATCAGAAACGATGTCGGCAATTAGGCCAAGCAGGAATTTTTACGCATATCCACATAGATGGATTTTTCAAACCAATCCTTAAGTATTTGAAATACCTACCATTTGATGGGTATGAAGCGTTAACTCCTGAACCGCAAGGTGATGTTAGTTTAGAAGAAATCAAAGAATATATCGGAGATAAAATTCTACTTGACGGTATTCCGGCGATATATTTTCTCCCACACTATCAGATGGAGGAATTAGAAGATTGTGTTAAGCGAATCATTCAATTATTCCATCCGCGGTTAGTGCTCGGGATATCGGATGAATTGCCGGAAGGTGCAGATGAATCTGCGCTTGACCGGGTTAAATGGATCGCTAAACTTTGTCGGGAACAAGCGCGCGATGTGATGTGAATGAAATATTCCATCGGGGAGATACTCTCGTGATATACCTCGATACTATTCATCGAACTCTTTCGGATGACGTTTTTTTAGTTCAGGAATAGCCCAGCTGCGACCGGTTTTCTCTAAATGTTTGCAATACTCTTTTAGATATCCTTTTGCATGGTAGGGTCCGCCTTCATTCAACACCGTTTGCATCGGGTCAACGGTATAACCTTCCGGCATCGAGTGCATCATCGCGGTATGCCATTCGGTATATTTATCTCTTGCTTCTTGACATATCCATGGATTTGATTTCGCAATATCGTTTGACGGACGAAGGCACATGTCCGAATTGCGACGCGGGCATTCCCGGGATTTGGCATTCCGATGCAAACACGGTGCGTTTGGGCGACGCCAATACATGGTGGACGCGCC
>JAOAEQ010000014.1 GCA_026416715.1 bacterium | reverse complement strand
AGCAAGGGTTACGGTTCGCCATTCGGGAAGGAGGCCATACCGTCGGCGCAGGCGTGGTCAGCGAAATCATTAAATAAGAGGATTATATTCAATATTCAGAAGGTTAACAATCTTAGAGAATTATGGCACCGATAAATCAAAAAATCAGGATCCGTTTAAAAGCATACGACCATGAACTATTAGATCGTTCAGCGAAACAGATTGTTGCGGCAGCAATTGATACTGGTGCGAAAGTAGTTGGTCCGATACCATTGCCGACGAAAATTAGTCGGTATACCGTACTGCGTTCACCGCATGTAGATAAAAAGTCACGGGAACAGTTTGAAATGCGCACCCACTCACGGTTGTTAGATATTGTGGATCCGACGCAAAAGACATTAGATAAACTAACTCAGCTTGATTTACCGCCAGGGATTCATGTTGAGATAAAGTTATAACGTTACAACAAGGTATTATAATCAATAATTATCAGTTGGGAAGAGAATATTTTATGTTGTCAGGGTTTTTAGGCAAAAAAATCGGAATGACCCAGATATTTACCGAAACCGGTGAAGTGGTTCCAGTAACTGTGGTTGAAGCTGGACCGGGGTATGTGACACAAATTAAACAGGTTGAAAAAGAAGGATATAACGCAGTTCAACTTGGATTTAGTTATTCGCAATCGAAATCGGTTCCGAAAGTAAATTCGGCAATTAAAGGGATATTAAAAAAAGCGGGATTAACAGAAATACCAATTAATCATTTTCGGGAGTTCAAACTTATTGGTACAGATTCAGTTAAGTTGGGTCAGAAAATAACCTGCGCTGAAATTTTTAAAGTTGGCGAAAAAGTTGATGTTGCTGGTACAAGCAAAGGGCGAGGGTTTGCTGGTGGAATGAAACGACATAATTGGAAAGGTGGTCGAGCATCGCGTGGCTCTATGTTTCATCGGGAACCGGGCTCAATCGGAACCAGTGCGGATCCGTCTCGAGTTCTTAAAGGAAAACGGTTACCAGGACATATGGGCGTTGAACGTGTCACTATCCAGGGATTAACAATCCGCGGTGTTGATGCGGAACGAAATATTTTACTTATTCAAGGGAGTATCCCAGGTTGGAATTCCGGAATAGTAGAAATAAAACATACGGTCAAAAAATAGGTTGAATTCTTTTATACAGTTTTATTATGAACACAATTCCTATTCATACCATAACAGGAGAAATAACGGGAGAGATGGTTTTGCAGGACGAACTGTTTAATGCGGAGCCAAATCCTGCGGTTATCCACGAGAAACTTGTTGCACAGTTAGCGAATCGTAGGCAAGGAACCGCAGCAACAAAAAATCGGGCGCTGGTTAGTGGCGGTGGCGCTAAACCGTGGAGACAAAAAGGAACAGGTCGCGCGCGGGCTGGATCGAATCGGTCACCGCTCTGGGTTGGTGGTGGTGTGGTTTTTGGTCCGCAACCCCGATCATATAAACAAGCTATCAATAAAAAGAAAACAAAATTAGCACTACGGTCGGTTCTTGCGATTCGATTCCGAGAGGGGGCGATCCTTGTTCTTGAACGATTCGAATTGCCTGAAATTAAAACAAAACAGATAGTTAGTTTGTTTAAGAACCTGAACCTTACCGGGAGTATATTGGTTATCATCGAACAACCGAACGAACCGCTGATGAAATCGATCCGAAACATTGCAAATACTAAGCTTTTAACTATTCAAAATATTAATGTATTTGATTTATTGAAATATAACCGAATCATTTTTACGAAGGCAGCTTTAGAAACAATCCAGAGCCAATTAGCAGGAGCGAAATGAATTATTAAAACAGGATAGAGGTTATGCCATTAATTTCATCGGAACAAATAATTATACAACCATATCAAACAGAAGCGACTACACGATTAGCGGAGTCGAAAAATCAATATACGTTTCTCGTTGCTACAACAGCTAATAAAATCGAAATAAAAAAAGCGATCGAAAAGCAGTTTAAGGTTAACGTGGTTGCCGTTAATACGGTTAAGGTTAAAGGGAAATGGCGTCGGGTTCGAGGTCGGCTTGGGAAACGACCGGATTATAAAAAAGCTATTGTTACGGTTAAACAAGGTGAAAAAATAGAGTTTATCTAATAAGACACTGTAGCGAGAAGCACGACAAATATCCGAAACTATTATGTTTATTAAATAAAAAAGGTAGTTGTGTATGCCACTAAAAACATATAAACCAACGACACCGGGATTGCGCTGGAGAACAACATTAGTCTATAAATCAGATAAGCCGATCGGAGCGGTTAAATCGTTAATATGTCCCCTAAAAAAGACCGGCGGAAGGAATAATCAAGGACGAATTACCACTCGCCATATTGGCGGTGGGCATAAAGTGCAATATCGTATAATTGATTTCAAACGGGATAAAGATGGAATAGCCGCAAAAGTTGCTGCTATAGAATATGACCCAAATCGGTCTGCAAACATTGCGTTACTACACTATCTTGATGGGGAGAAACGATACATTATTGCTCCCCTTGAATTAAAAGAAGGAGCGACTGTTCTTTCGGGCGATGACCCAGAAATTCCAATACTTCCGGGAAACTGTATGCCGATTCGAAATATACCAGCTGGTACGGTGGTGCATAATGTCGAGCTAAAACCGGGAAAAGGAGGACAGCTAGCGCGTAGTGCGGGTTGCGGTGTAACGATTATTGCAAAAGAAGGAAACTATGCCCATGTTAAATTACCATCTGGTGAAATTCGGTTAATTAACCAGAACTGCCGTGCTACCATCGGACAAGTCGGAAATGCGGAATATGAAATGATTTCTATTGGCAAAGCTGGTCGGTCGCGTTGGCTAGGGATTCGACCGAGCGTGCGTGGGGTCGCAATGAATCCGATAGATCATCCGCTGGGTGGTGGTGAAGGGAAAACGTCCGGGGGGCGACATCCGGTAACACCGTGGGGACAGCCTACACGGGGATATAAAACCCGTCGTAATAAAGCTACCGATAAATGGATTATTAGCAGGAGGAAAAAGTAAAGGGTAAACTATGGGTCGTTCATTAAAAAAAGGACCGTTTGTTGATGAGAAGTTAATCAAAAAACTTGATAAAATGGATCGTTCCGGGGAAAAAAGTGTAATTAAGACCTGGTCGCGCCGATGCACGATTACGCCTAGAATGGTCGGATATACCTTTGCAGTACACAATGGGAAAAAGTTTATTCCGGTATATATCACCGAAAATATGGTTGGACATAAACTAGGTGAATTTTCCCATACCCGAACCTTCCGAGCTCACGGACATCATACTGAACGGTCAACCGCAATCAAATAGAATACCGTGAATAGGAAATAATGATATACTGATAAGAAGAATAGGTAAACCTGGAGAAGAAACGATGTATTCTGCAACAGCAAGATATACGCGAATTTCAACGACAAAAATGAAATTAGCACTCGATATGGTGCGTAAGAAAAAAGCGAGTGAAGCGCTGGAAATCTTACGATTTGTTCCGAATAAAAGTGCGCGAATTTTAGAGAAATTGATTCGTTCAGCAATCGCTAACGCGCAAAATAAAGATAAAAATGTTGTTTCCGAGAATTTGTATATCCGGGAACTTCGGTTGGGGCCGGGTCCGATGCTTCGCTGGGCGAAACGATGGCGGCCGAAAGCAATGGGCCGTGCCGGTCGAATTCGGAAACGGACTAGCCATATCACGGTTATTTTAGATAGCCAGAGCTAAAAAATAGAATACCATAAGATGATAATAACAGAGCGAAGGATAATATTATGGGACAAAAAACTCATCCGATTGGATTGAGACTTGGAATAACTGAAACATGGCGAAGTCGCTGGTATGCCGAGAAAGATTATGCTGCTATTCTCCATGAAGACTTAATGATAAAAAAATATATTAAGGAGAAATTATATCAAGCAGGGATTTCTCGGATTGAAATTGAACGGACACAAAATCGTGCACGAGTCCACATTTATGCAGCACGACCTGGAATAATTATTGGTAGAAAAGGGTCGGAAATAGATAAGCTGAAAAGCGAATTGCGCGAGAAAACCAAAAAAGAGATGACGGTAGATATTCACGAAGTTACACGACCGGAACTTGATGCCCAGTTGGTCGCTGAAAGCGTAGCCGCTGCAATGGAAAAACGGGTTGGATTTCGTCGTGCAATAAAAAAAGCGGTTGCAACCGCCATAAAACTTGGGGCATTAGGGATAAAGGTTTCATGTTCTGGTCGGCTTGATGGCGCAGAAATGGCGCGGTATGAATGGTATCGTCAGGGACGGGTTCCACTCCACACGTTGCGAGCTAAAATAGATTATGGAACCGCAGAAGCCAATACCACCTATGGTAAGGTTGGAGTTAAAACGTGGATATTTAAAGGCGAAGTGTATAAAGAGAGTAGCCAACAACCAAAAAGCTGACAATGAATTATACACATAATGTTTCAGGATAGTTATTCGTAAAAGGAAATGAATATTTCTATTCATTGCATTTAAACAGGTACAATTATGTTATTACCTAAAAGAGTTAAATATCGTAAAATGCAAAAGGGTCGAATGCGTGGGGTCGCCTATCGTGGTTCAGAGATAAACTTCGGTAAATACGCGATGCAAGCATTAAACTGTGGCTGGGTTTATAACTTTCAGTTGGAAGCAGCGCGAGTTGCGCTATCCCGACATATAAAACGCGGCGGAAAAATCTGGATTCGAGTCTTTCCGGATAAACCATTAACTAAAAAGCCAGCAGAAACTCGAATGGGAAAAGGAAAAGGGGCACCTGAATTTTGGGTTGTGACAGTTAAACCAGGTCGAATTTTATTTGAACTGGACGGGATGGAGGAATCGGTAGCTCGGGAAGCAATTCGATTAGCGGGTCATAAGCTTCCGATAAAAACTCGATTTATTTCCCGATAACATATCGCTAAGAAAATTTATGGTCTAACCATAAGAGAACGAGGGGATAATTGTGGATATTAAAAAGATAAAAGATATTCGAGAGCTTAGTGATGTCGAATTGGAACAAGCGCATCGTGATACCATAGAAGCGATTAGAAAGTTGCAATTTCAAAAGGCAACTGGCCAGATAGAAAATCCGCGGTTATTGCGGAATACGCGCCGCATCCTCGCGCGGATCAAAACTGTCATTAGAGAACGTGAGTTAAAAAAGCGATAGAATATAGAGGAGAAAGACAAAACCGTGAAAGTCACCACGAAGAAAAAAAGACAAATTGGAACCGTATTAAGAAGAAAAACGAGAAAAACAGCAGTAGTTCAGATAGCTCGATTAATCCGACATCCGCTGTTTGAAAAAAGAATTATCCGTACGAAAAAAATATATGCCCATGATGAACACGAAACGGTTCAACCCGGGGATACGGTCTTACTCCAGGAAACTAGACCTATTTCTAAATTGAAAAGATGGAGGGTGGTTAAAGTCTTACGTCGCAGTACCGTTGAAGGAGAAATATAGAAAGAAGGACGAAGTTTTTCGTCTGATAAAGAGGTATATAGTTATGATTCCTGTTGGTACGAATTTAGATGTTGCCGATAATACCGGCGCACGAAAAGTCAAATGCATTCGAATTTTAGGATATTCGCGGATTCGCTATGCGAGAATTGGTGATGTGATTGTCGTTGCGGTTAAAGATGCGATTCCAGATGGCATGGTTAAGAAGGGTGACATTGCGAAAGCCGTGGTGGTTAGAACCACAAAAGAATATAAGCGTAATGATGGTTCTTGGCTTCGATTCGACCGGAATTCAGCCGTGTTGATTAATGACCAAATGGAACCGCGTGGAACCCGAATTTTTGGTCCTGTTGCCCGCGAATTGCGCGAGAAAAAATTTCTAAAAATCATTTCGTTAGCACCGGAAGTGGTATAATTTATGAAAAAAAGAATTTTTACCGGTATACCAAAAAAATTGCATATCCGCAAAGGTGACTTGGTTGTAGTATTAAGCGGAAAAGATAAAAATAAACGGGGAACCGTATTGCGCGTTTTTACTAAAAATCGTCAAGTAATTGTTGAAGGAGTTAATTTTGTTAAACGGCATAGTCGGCCTACTCAGAGTAATCCGAAAGGTGGTATTATCGAAAAAGAAGCGCCGATCGATGTCGGTAAGCTGGGCTTATATTGTGCGAAATGTAACCGACCCCGAAGAATAAGAATTTTGCGAGTTGAAGGGCGCCCAACTAGAATTTGCGTTAAATGTGGTGAAACGTTGGGCAAAGAAGAATAATTAAATTAACTAGGTGTTATTGAACTATGGACAACAATACGCTACCATCGAAGAAAATACCACGACTAAAAAAGCTCTATCGTGATAAAGTAGCGCATGAATTGAGTAAGCAATTCGGATATTCGAATATCATGCAAGTACCGCGGCTATTAAAGATTGTTGTTAATATGGGGGTTGGTGAAGGTGCGCGTGATATTAAAGCACTTGATGCTGCGGTTAACGATTTAGCTCTTATTACCGGACAGAAACCGATTATCACTCGAGCAAAAAAATCCATTGCTAATTTTAAAATTCGTGCAGGGATGCCGGTTGGCTGTAAAGTAACCTTGCGCGGAGCAAGAATGTATGAATTTTTCGACCGGTTGGTGAATATCGCTATACCACGAATACGCGATTTTCGCGGATTATCACCTCGGTCGTTTGATGGGCGCGGAAGTTATACTTTTGGGATTCGAGAACAGTTAATTTTTCCGGAAATTGATTTAGATAAAGTAACGCGCACCCAGGGAATGGATATTACTATTGTGACTACTGCGAAAACCGACCAGGAAGCGCGAGAATTATTGCGACGATTGGGAATGCCATTCGCTGCGCAATAAATTCTACTTAGGTGAAATACGGTAGCCCGATACCGCGTTCCTTCTTAACATTTGCACTAAATAAAGGAGAAGTAAGATTGGCAAAAAAATCTTTACGCATTAAAGCATTAGCCCCGAAAAAATTTTCGACTCGGAAATATCATCGATGTCCCCTCTGTGGTCGTCCTCGAGGATATCTCCGAAAGTTTAATATGTGTCGAATATGTTTTCGTATGTTAGCTCGACAAGGAGAAATTGTTGGGGTAATTAAATCGAGCTGGTAAGGTTATTTTGGGATACATTGCGAAACGCGGATTACGAAGGGTAATCTTCGCAATCCAAAATTCGAAATATACATTATGACAGATCCTATTGCCGATATGTTAACCAGAATTCGCAACGCGAATTCTGCTGGACATGAAAAGGTAGAAGTACCCAGTTCAAAAGTTAAATTGGAAATTGCTCGGATTCTTAAATCCGAAGGGTTTATTAAGAATTATAAATTAGTGAAAAACCGAAAACAGGGTGTAATAAAGATTTACTTAAAATACGGACCGGATAAACAAAGAGCTATTCGAGGTATTGAACGAGTTAGCACCCCCGGAATTCGACGGTATGCGGGTTACGATCGTATTCCTAAGGTCTTAAGTGGACTGGGTGTGCTAATAGTTAGCACCTCAAAAGGTATTTTGACTGACAAAGAAGCACGTCAACTTAAAGTTGGCGGAGAACTTCTTTGTAAAGTCTGGTAGCAATAGTCAAATCAAGCTGAATTTTATTGTACGTATAAGGATAAGCAACAATGTCGCGCATAGGGAAACAACCAATAATCATACCATCTGAGGTTAACGTTGAAATAAATGAAGGACTCGTTAGTATTCAAGGCCCGAAAGGAAGCTTCCAATATCAAATTCCACCAGGGATTGCCTGTAAACAAGAAGATGGGAAATTGATATTGACGAGAATGAATGAGCAGCGGGAAACAAAAGCATTACATGGATTAGCTCGAAGTCTATTGCAGAATATGATTCATGGGGTTACCAAAGGATACCAAGAAGATTTAGAAGTTGTTGGTGTAGGGTATCGGGTTCAAGTGCAAGGAGATAAGTTAACCCTGTTATTAGGACATTCGCATCCGAATGTTTATCAGTTGCCTAAAGGAATAACTGTGACTACAGAAGTTTCATCTGGTGTTGAAAAGAATACCATTATCCATATTCAAGGAGCAGATAAATATCTCGTTGGTGAAGTAGCTGCAGAGCTCCGGAGACTTCGTCCGCCTGAACCGTATAAAGGTAAAGGGGTTAAATATGTTCAGGAGCGGATTCGTCGAAAAACCGGTAAAACTGGAGTAACCGGAGCACCAACGAAATAATTTAAACTTCATAGCTGGTTATATAGTTGAGAATAAGTATTATGTTAAAAAAATTTCAAGCAATTAAGAAAAGGCATTTGCGAATTCGTCAAAGAATTCGGGGAACTAAAATGCGCCCGCGGTTAGCAGTATATAAAAGCAACCGACATATCTATGCCCAGATTATTGATGATTCAACCCAGACCACACTGGTTGCCGCATCGACGCTGTCTCCAGAATTTGCTAACGAGAAGGGGAGTAGCAAAACGATTCGAACTGCGCAAATTGTCGGGGAATTGATCGCCAAAAAGGCGTTAGCTAAAGATATTCGAGAAGTAGTATTTGACCGTGGTGGGTTTCGTTACCATGGTCGAATTAAAGCGCTAGCGGAAGCTGCTAGAGCTGGCGGCTTAAAATTTTAAAAATAATTTCAGTTAGAATTTTTTATGGTGAACTCAACATTACATTTAGATGAGGTTAAACTTGAAGAACGGGTAGTTCGCGTAAATCGCGTCGCTAAAGTCGTGAAAGGTGGACGTCGGTTTAGTTTCAGTGCGGTAGTTGTAGTTGGCGATGGAGCTGGTCATGTTGGACTCGGGTTTGGCAAAGCAAATGAAGTTGCAGATGCGATTCGGAAAGGAACCGAATTAGCAAAAAAGCATTTTATTACTGTTCCTTTGAAAGGAACGACGATTCCGCATGAAATTATCGGCCGATATGGTGCAGCAAAAGTATTATTAAAACCAGCTTCACCCGGAACCGGAGTTATTGCCGGTGGTCCGGTTCGAGCGGTTTTAGAAACTGCGGGTATTAAAGACGTTTTAACGAAATCATTAGGATCAAATAATGCAATTAATGTTGTTCAGGCGACATTTGAATGCCTGAAAAACATAAAAGATGAATCACAAATTGCATTATTACGAGAACGAACACCCGAATCAGAAGGATAACTGCTCGCTATCTGTTAGCAGTGAATTAGGTATATCTATGCGACTAAACGAATTACAAACTATTCCAGGTGCACGGCATCGCCGGAAGCGGGTTGGAACCGGTCCCGGGAGCGGTCATGGTAAAACCTCGTGTCGAGGACATAAAGGAAGTTTAGCTCGTTCCGGCGGCAAGAAATCCCCAGGGTTTGAAGGGGGACAAATGCCATTAATTCGCCGAACCCCAAAACGTGGGTTTCGGAATGTATTTCAGAAAATTGAGTATGCAGTCGTTAATCTGTCAGATTTAGAACGATTGACCGGAGTCGATACAATAGATATCAAAATATTAAAAGACCGCGGAATAATTAAAACTCGGTTTGATAAACTTAAAGTACTTGGCAACGGAGAACTATCGCGGAAATTAACCGTAATAGCGGATGCATTTTCTGCCGCCGCAGAGAACAAAATCCGCTCAGCTGGCGGCGAAGCGATTAAACGGAGTTAATCGTGTTTAAAGCATTAGCGAATATTTTTAATATACCAGATTTGCGGAAAAGAGTACTCTATACCCTTTTCCTGTTAGCCGTGTTCCGTATTGGAGCGCATATTCCTGTTCCGGGGATAAATACGCATGCATTAACCGCAGCGACTGCCGGACAAGCCGGAACATTATTTGCGTTTATTGATATGTTTAGCGGAGGCGCGTTCAAGCAGCTTTCGATTTTTGCGTTGGGTATTATGCCGTATATTTCAGCATCGATCATACTTCAACTATTAACAGTAGTGGTGCCATATCTAGAACGGTTGCAGAAAGAGGGGGAAGCTGGCCGAAAGAAAATCGTGCAATATACTCGATACGGGACGGTATTATTGACCGCCTTCCAGGCGTGGGGTTTATCAGTCATGATTCGTGGCTGGGAAGGGGTAGTGATTAATCCTGGCATAAAGTTCCAATTAATGATGGTATTAACGGTAACA
Source organism: bacterium (assembly GCA_026416715.1). NCBI lineage: Bacteria > bacterium. Next base: position 76,035 of record JAOAEQ010000014.1, on the reverse strand, counting down.
GCAGGGACTGCGTTTTTAATGTGGCTAGGAGAACAGATTACTGAGAAAGGAATCGGCAACGGGATATCGTTAATCATCTTTGCTGGGATAGTAGCACGGATGCCGGATGCGATTAGAAATACTATTCAAGAGATAAAACTAGGGCAAATGAATATTTTTTCAGCGATTATGTTAGTAGTCATGTTTTTAGTGGTTAGTGCAGCGATTATTGTTATGACGCAAGGGCAACGAAGATTGACAATTCAGCATGCACAACGTGTAGTCGGGCGGAGAATTATGGGCGGAACCACTACCTATCTCCCATTACGCTTAAATCATGCCGGAGTTATTCCGATAATTTTTGCTTCATCAATTTTAATGTTTCCGGCAACGATAGCATCGTTTTTTAGTGGACAAGAAGGGTTGTTTTATAAAATTGGGCAAATGCTGAGTCCGAGTTCGAGTTATAGTTTATATTATTTTATTCCGGTTCGGTTTGAGAATATCCCATTATTTTATATTTTGAAAATATTTAATCTCTATACCGTGTTATATGTACTACTTATCATATTCTTTTGTTATTTTTATACTGCGGTAACTTTTAATCCAGTAGATACGGCAGATAACCTAAAAAAATATGGTGCGTTTATTCCCGGAGTCCGGCCGGGGAAGTCCACGTCAGATCTAATTGATCGAATCCTAACGAGAATTACCCTAGCCGGAGCAGTGTTTTTAGCATTGGTAGCGATAATACCTGAAACAGTAAACATTCTATTAGATGTTCCATATTCGATAGCGAGTAATCTTGGTGGTACCGGATTAATAATTGTTGTAGGCGTAGCTCTAGATACGATGAAACAGATAGAATCCCATCTATTGATGCGACATTACGATGGTTTTTTGAAAAAGGGGAAACTGAAAGCGAGAAGTTGGTAATCTCATGCGACTGATATTGTTAGGAGCACCAGGTTCTGGTAAAGGGACACAAGCGGTTCGGTTAGCTGAATATTATCATATTCCGCATATTTCAACTGGAGATATTTTACGCCAAGAGATAAGCCGGAAAACGCAATTAGGTACAGTAGCGGATTCGTTCGTAAGTGCGGGGAAATTGGTTCCAGATGAACTAATTATTCAGATGGTAGAACAGCGGCTACAGCATGATGATTGTATTGTGGGGTTTGTTCTAGACGGATTTCCGAGAACGGTGGCGCAAGCGCAATCGCTCGACCAATGGCTTACACAACACAATCGCAAATTACATGCGGTAATTTATTTAAATGTGACCGAGACAACTATTATTCAGCGGTTGAGCAATCGGCGCGTATGTAGTCAGTGTCAAGCGGTGTATCATTTAGTAACCCAGCCGCCGAAACAAACGGAAATCTGCGATCTCTGCGGGGGTAGGTTAATCCAGCGACCTGATGATAATGAGACCACAGTTAAAAAAAGACTAAAGGAATATATAGAGAAAACCGAGCCTCTGCTCCATTTCTATCAACGAACGGGTTTGTTAATATCCATTGATGGCGGACTAGATGTTAACTCAATTTTTAACCGGATTATCAGCGAATTATCAAATAAAATAAATGGTAACCTATAAATCAGCTGATGAAATAGAACGAATTGCTCGGAATGCGCGAATAGTTAGTCAAGTATTAATCGAATTAAAAAAAAAATCGTTCCAGGAATAACGACTGCTGCACTGGATGAATTTGCTGCAGAATATATTCGCTCGCAAGGGGCAATTCCAGCGTTTAAAGGATACCGCGGGTATCCGGCGAATATTTGCGTTTCAATTAATGAAATAGTTGTTCATGGGCTTCCGTCAGAGCGTCGGTTGGTGAAAGGCGATATTGTCAGTATAGATGTCGGAATAGAACGTGATGGGGTGTTTGCGGATGCGGCAATAACCGTTCCGGTTGGAGAGGTGACTCCAGAGCGACTTCGATTAATTGCTGTAACCAGAACAGCGTTAGAACGGGGGATTGCGGCTGCGCAAGTGAATAATCGGGTTGGCGATATTTCGTATGCCATCCAGAGTTATGTAGAATCAGCAGGATTTGCCGTAGTTCGAGATTATGTAGGCCATGGGATTGGGACTGCAATTCATGAAGACCCGCCGATACCAAACTTTGGTGAACCCGGGAAAGGTATCCGCTTAAAAGAAGGGATGATATTAGCAATCGAGCCAATGGTTAATATGGGGACGCATGAGGTAGAGCTCCTTGATGACCATTGGACGGTAGTAACTCGCGACCGACAGGCATCTGCCCATTTTGAACATATGGTTGCTGTAACCAGGAATGGTCCGCGAGTATTAACGAGTGGATATTAAACTGAATAATAATCCTTATTATGGCAAAGGAACCAGCAATTGAAGTTGAAGGTGTTGTCGTGGAGACATTACCGAACGCAACATTTCGGGTAGAATTAGAGAACGGACATAAAGTTTTAGCGCATGTTTCTGGGAAAATGCGCATGAATTTTATTCGCATCCTTCCAGGGGATAAAGTAAAATTAGAATTATCGCCGTATGATTTATCTCGAGGCAGAATTATTTATCGCAGTAAATAATGAGCTAGGTAAAAAGCTATGAAAGTTAAAGCATCAGTGAAAAAAATTTGTGAAAAATGTCGGATTATTCGACGGCACGGGGTGGTTCGCGTTATCTGTAGCAATCCGCGTCATAAACAACGTCAGGGTTAACCAAAGGTTAAGGAGGTTTATTGTGGCTAGAATCGCTGGAATAGATATTCCTAAAGATAAACGAGTTGAAATCGGGTTGATGTATATTTTTGGCGTTGGCAGGAGTTTATCGAACAAAATTTTAAAAGAATTAAATATTAATCCTGATATTCGCGTTAAAGACTTAACTGACGAGCAGGTAAGCCGGATAAATACCTTAATTATGCGCGAGCATAAGGTTGAAGGAGAATTACGGCGTGAAATCACCGCGAATATTAAGCGATTAATGGATATCGGTTCATATCGCGGGTTGCGACACCGAAGAAATCTGCCTGTTCGAGGACAGCGAACACATACGAATGCGCGAACCAGAAAAGGACCGCGGAAAACCGTTGGCGTTTTACGAAAAGCTGCGGTGGCAAAAATGACCCCGAAAACTGAAGAAAAGAAAAAATAGTTTGTTTAGCGAATAAGGAGGAGGCATGGCAGTCGGGAAAAAGAAAAAAGTTCTATCATATCCAACGAACGGAATTGCATATATCCAGGCAACGTTTAATAATACCATCGTTACTATTACAGATACTTCAGGAAACGCATTGGTTTGGGCATCAGCTGGTTCGCAAGGATTTAAAGGGTCACGAAAAAGTACGCCTTTTGCTGCGCAGGTTACCGCTGAAGCAGCGGCGAAAAAAGCGTTAGCACTAGGACTAAAACAGGTTGAGGTTTATGTCAAAGGTCCTGGTGCAGGGCGTGAATCAGCAATTCGCGCTATTCAAGCGGTAGGATTGGATATTAGCGTTATAAAAGATATAACTCCGATACCACATAACGGATGTCGTCCACCGAAACGAAGAAGAGTATAATGAATACACTTGATGGAGAATACGGTAGTTTACTACCGTTATGCTTTCATGAATATAAGTTAGATTGTTGGGGTTATGAGGTTTAAATTATGGCTAGAAATACAGGAGCAGCTTGTCGCGTATGTCGCCGAGAGGGAGTCAAATTATTTTTAAAAGGAACGAGATGTTATAGTGAAAAATGTGCGTTAACCCGGCGTGGGTATCCTCCCGGGCAGCATGGTCAACAACGGGCTAAGCTGTCTGCATACGCAATACAATTACGGGAAAAGCAAAAGTTAAAAAGTATGTACGGAATACTTGAGCGGCAATTTCGTGGATATTTTGTTAAAGCAGAACGATTGCCCGGTATTACTGGATCAAATCTTCTGCAGTTGCTTGAGCGACGGTTAGATAATCTAGTGTATCGATTGGGATTTGCTACGTCTCGAGATGAAGCGCGTCAGCTGGTTCTTCATGGACATATTCTAGTAGACAATCGGAAAATAGATATCCCATCATATTTAGTTTCTACAGGACAAGTTATTTCGGTTAGAGAAAAAAGTCGTGAAATCCCAAGCGTTAAACGAGCAACAGCTATGGCTGGGAGTCAGGAACCGTTACCTTGGTTAGAGCGGAATCTGGATAAAATGGAAGGGAAGTTATTGAACATCCCGAGTCGAGATGAAATCCCGGTTGCGATAAAAGAACAGCTCATAGTCGAGCTATACTCCAAATAAAAGTTAGCGTTTGGATTACACCGGATATCACAAAAATGACCCTAATCGTGTTCTTGAGTAAAGAATACGATTGGGTTGAAAAGAGTAGGAGTAACTATGCATAATGAATTGCAACTGCCGAAAAATCTACGGTGGGAAGAAGAAAGTTTAACCGCGACATACGGGAAATTAATTATCGAACCGTTAGAACGCGGATACGGCGTTACCCTAGGGAATGTATTTCGTCGTATATTATTATCATCGATACCGGGAGCGGCGTTTGTATCGGTAAAAATTGATGGGATAACTAATGAATTTGAATCTATCCCTGGGGTTCAGGAAGATACGATAGATATTTTGCTCAACTTAAAAAATGTGCATCTGCGATTGATCGGTGAGGAAAAGCAGAAACTATATATTGAATCGCACGGACCAAAACAGGTTACCGCTAAGGATATTCAGTCGAACCAGAATGTTGTTATAGTAAATCCGGAACAGCATATTGCAACGCTAAATGAAGATGGAGCATTACGGATGGAATTAGACGTTGCTGCGGGGATTGGATATGTACCTGCGGAAAGAAATAAGCAACATTATCAGCATCTGCCGGTAGGAACCATATTGCTCGATTCGATTTTTTCACCAATTCGTCGAGTTAATTATCAGATAGAACAAATCCGTGTCGGGCAACAAACAGATTTCGAAAAGCTAACGATTCAGATTTGGACGAATGGTGCGGTTGCTCCGCAGGAAGCGATTAAACAAGCGACTGATATCATTGATGACCATATCAAAAACATTAAATCATTTCTAGTTGCAGGTATTCAAGAAGATAGTAGTGGACCTCCTCCCGAAGAAGAAGGAAAAGAAAAGGAGAGAGAGTTGGAAGTGGTTAAGCAAATATCAGGTACTGGCCAAGTGATTCCAAATGATATCCTAGATAAAACTGTTGATGATTTAGAGCTGTCGGTGCGAGCGTTTAACTGTTTGAAATCCGCTGGAATAAAAACGATCCGGGATTTGATTTTAAAAACAGAAGCGGAAATGCTGAAATATCGGAATTTCGGTCGGAAATCGTTAAATGAGATTAAAGAACTATTGGCGAAAATGGGATTGTCGTTAGGTTGTAAATTGAATGAACGGGGGCAGGTTATACTCCCGCCAGCAGAAGAAATCCATGCAGTGAGAAAAAGAGGTCGAAAACCGTCGAAATAACTTTATTGCTTAACGGCTTCGCCCGAGCATAGGCTCTGGGGCGGTGCCATTTATGGCATCAATATTTTTTAACTATGCGACATCGAAAGTCAGGCAAAAAACTTGGGAGAACGATTTCCCATCGAAAAGCATTATTCCGGAACCTAATTCGAGCACTGGTTATTTCCGAAAAAATTGTTACCACCGAATCGAAAGCGAAAGCGGTTCAGCCGATTATAGAAAAATTAATTTCAGTAGCCCGAAATAAGAGTTTATCGAATCGCCGTAGAATCGCGGCGTGGATTCCAGATAATGAGGTGGCTAAAAAGTTGGTCGAGACCATAGCAACTCGATACCAGAATCGTCCCGGTGGATACACCCGGATAATTAAACTCGGGCGTCGCGTTGGCGATACCGCACGTATGGCGCGATTGGAATTTGTTGAATCGGAATCGAGCCTTGCTTCAGAAACGAAAGAAACTGCAAATACTTAATTTTTTCAATAGTGAATAATAATTTTTCACAGAGATTATCAAAAAGTTATTGTTGCTCAATAATAACGCAGGTGGTCCTATGGCTAATAAGGAACAAATTGATTCGGTAGGTAAACCAGTTAATCTATCGTCCGAGTTGCAAAAACAAGCGTTACGAAAAAAAGTATGTTTTATTATTGGACTTACAGCGATTTTTATCGGGTTTTTCTTACTAACCTTAACGAATCCTGAAGGAAATAATTGGGCCTCTATCCTATCACCAATTCTAATTATTGGCGGATATATTGTGGTTATCATAGCATTATTGATGAAACCATAGTCAAGGCGTTTATTGCAGGACGTGAGCAGGATAGGATAATAAATTAATCAAGCATTGAAAAACCCGCACAATCATTTCGCGCAGGATAAAATATCGTATGGCAAGTGATTTTAAGATATTTAGCGGTCGAGCGAATCCATTACTTGCGAAAGAAATCTGTGAATCGCTGAACATTCCTGTCGGGAATATGGAAGTAAGTTCTTTTCCGGACGGAGAAATATTTGTTCAAATAAACGAGAATGTTCGCGGAATTGATACATTTGTCATTCAGCCAACCGCACCGCACGTGAATGAGTCTTTAATGGAATTGTTAATTATTATTGATACCTTGAAACGAGCTTCAGCGCGACGGGTAACTGCGGTTTTACCCTATTATGGCTATGCCCGACAAGATCGGAAAGACCAACCGCGGGTCCCGATAACGGCGAAACTAGTTGCCAACTTAATCACCACTGCAGGCGCGGATAGAGTATTAACCGTTGACTTACATGCTGGGCAGATTCAAGGGTTTTTTGATATTCCGTTGGATAATCTTTTTGCAACGGAAATTCTGGTAGATTATTTTAAGCGGTTGGCGATACCCAATCTGGTAGTGGTATCTCCGGATATTGGCAGTGTTAAACGTGCACGCGCGTTCGCCCGGAAACTTGACGTGCCACTGGCTATCGTTGATAAACGGCGACCGAAAGCTGGCCACGCTGAAGTAGTCAATATTATTGGAGAAGTCGCTGAAAAAAATGTAATCATTTTTGATGATATGGTAGATACAGCGGGAACGATGGTTGAAGCGGTAAGGATATTGAAGCAGGAAGGTGCAGGTGTGATTTATGCAGGATGCACGCATGGGGTTCTTTCCGGAAACGCGTTAACGCGAATCGCTGCATCTGAATTAACTGAATTGGTTATCACGAATACTATCGCAGTCGGAGATAAAACTAAACAATGTCCAAAATTAAAAGTTTTATCTATTGCAAATCTCCTTGCGCAAGCCATAACTAATATCTATCATAATGCATCAGTTAGTGCATTGTTTCCACAGTAACCGATGAAAGTAGGAAATAATTATGCAACAAGTAACACTCTATGCCCAGAAACGAAATAAAACCGGAAAAGGAATAAGTCGTCAATTACGACTCCATCAGGCAATTCCCGGCATCGTTTATGGCGCCCAACAAGAGCCTATCCCGATTCAGGTAGGATTGAAAGATATTCATCGGATTCTAAGCTCGAGTGCCGGCGAAAATGTACTGATAAATCTCGAAATCGACCATAGCGATGAGGCGATTAAACAACCGGTCATTATAAAAGAATTGCAAAAAGATCCGCTTACCCGAGAATATATCCATGTAGATTTCTATCGTATTTCTTTGGATAAAGAATTAACCACGCAGGTTCCAATTGTTCCGGTAGGCATTCCAATCGGGGTACAAGAAGGTGGAATATTAGAATGTATTGTGCGAGAAGCAGAAGTCCGATGTTTACCGACGCTTATTCCCGATAAAATAGAAGTAGATGTGACCGCATTGAAAATCGGACACACCATTCATATTTCCGATTTGAAAGTACCGGAGGGAGTAACGTTGACTGATCCGCCAGACGCTGTGGTCATGACCATAGTTGCGCCGAAAGCAGTAACTGAAGAAGCACCGGTAACTCAGGAAGTAATCGAACCGGAATTGATTACCAAGAAACCGACGGAAGAAGAGTTGTTAGACCAGGCGGAAGGAAAAGCTGAGGAAACAAAAGAGAAACCGGAATCAAAAGCGAAAGAAGAAAAGAAATAATCGTCGATTCGGATTTCGGATTTTGGATGTAGGTGATTAACGTTGTAATTCGTTATCCGCAATCCACAAATTCAATGTGGCTGGTAGTTGGATTGGGGAATCCCGGAATACGATATTCTAATACCCGGCATAACCTTGGATTCATGGTTGTTGATAGGTTAGCGGAACAACTTGGTATTCCGCTGCGGCAGCATCAATGCCATTCGCTTACTGGGAAAGGAAAACTCGGAGTAGAAGAAATTGTATTAGCGAAACCGTTAACCTATATGAATCAAAGTGGAATTGCGGTTCGTGAACTGTTGCACCGGTTGCAATTATCCCCATCGTCGCTAATCGTTATTAGCGATGATTTCCATTTACCACTCGGGAAACTTCGGATACGCAGACAGGGAACAAGCGGCGGTCATCATGGATTAGAATCAATTGCGGAACAGTTAGGAACCACGCAATTTATGCGAGTTCGAATCGGCATCGGAAAACCTGAAGGGAATGAAGTGGTAGATTTTGTTTTATCAGAATTTAGTGCGCAGGAAATGGAACAGATAACATTAGGCGTGATGAAAGCAGCGGAAGCTGTAATGGTTATCATTAAGTATGGAATAACGCAGGCTATGAATCAGTATAATTAATAAATGATTTTGTTAGCATTATGATATGATTATATGCTAACGTATGAGGTGAACTATGGCAGTAACCTATGAAACTTTTTTTGTGCTTGATCCCACGATAAATGATGAAATGCTGGGTAAAATAAGTGAAAAAATTGCCGGATTTATTAAGGAAAAAAATGGTACAGTGTTAAAACAGGAGAATTGGGGTAAACAGAAATTAGCGGCACCAATACGAAAACGAAGTGAAGGAATCTATTTATATTTTAACTATTCCGCGCCACCAACCATAGTTGACGAACTTAAACAATTTTTAAAATATGAAGAAATGGTTTTACGTAATTTTACTACTAAACAGGAGGTTGTTCGCAAGAGTCGGTTTGCGAAAAAGCAAAAAGGTGAACTGACTGAACGTGGTGAACACGAACAAAGTGAACCGATCGCAGCAACTGGAGGTACAGAATCGGTTCCAGTCGATACCAAACCAACCGAATTATCCGAATAAGCAGCGAACCATCATTTCCGCAAATTGAGTTGGGCGAATACGTTTTATGGCAAATTTAAATCGGGTTACCTTAATTGGCAATTTAACGAAGGATCCTGAAATCCGCTTTACACCCAATGGAACGCAAGTGTTAAGTTTTGATCTAGCGGTTAATCATCGGTATAAAGACCAGTCTGGAAACTTCCAGGATGAAACATTATTCATTCGCGTGGTCGTTTGGGGTAAGCAAGCTGATATCTGTAAACAATTTTTAGCTAAAGGGAAGTCAGTATTTGTTGAAGGGCGGTTGCGCTCGCGTTCCTGGGAAACACAAGATGGACAGAAACGAACCACAATTGAAGTTCAGGCTTCACCGATGTCTGTGCTGCCGATAGAGAAAATAGGGAAACCCGTAAACACTGCGGGTTCTGCAGGTATTCCTGAAGGGAATGGAGAAGAAGAACCGGGTGCAGCAGATGATTCAGTTCCATTTTAACATGTTAAAAGTTATTTCTTTTTCTAAAAATAACCATAGAGACAAGATGCGATTTACTCGGAGGGTCAAATAAGCATATGGTAACAACACTTTCTGCTGGACAAACGGGAACGTCTCCACGAGAAAAAAGTGAAACTGCGGTACCGGTAAAACGGTTTGTCCGGCGTAAAATATGTCGTTTCTGTAGTGATAAAATTGATAAAATTGATTATAAAGATATTGCCCGCATCAAGCGGTTCGTAACAGAACGGGGAAAAATCGTTCCCCGCCGAATTTCGGGAACCTGCGCTCGGCATCAACGGCAGTTAAAAATCGCGATTAAGCGCGGGCGGAATATGGCGTTATTGCCTTACGTTGCAGAATAGTCGGTCGTGATCAACCTAACTTTTTCTACCCGATATTGTACTGGTAAGATGGCTGCAACAAGAATATTTGAGGGATAAGGTATGAAAGTAGTATTGTGTGAAGATATAGAACATTTAGGAAAATATGGTGATATCGTTGAAGTAAAGGATGGCTATGCACGGAATTATTTAATTCCGCGTAAGTACGCATATCCTGCAACTGAATCGGCGATACAATTGGTGCAGCAGAAGGCGATAGCTCGTGCAAAAGAACTCGAAAAGCAAAAACAGGAGCTAATGGCATTAGCCGAGCAGATTAACCGTACGCCGATAACGATTGCGGTAACCGTAGGTGCCGAAGATAAAATGTTTGGTTCAGTTACCGCAACGGATATTGCTGAAGCATTAGCCAAACAGAATATTTCCGTTGACCATAAAAAAATTCGGTTACCAGAACCGATTAGGACGCTAGGTAATTATACGGTGCAGATAAAATTAGGACCGGAAGTAGTTGCAGAGACCGTTGTTCAAGTGGTAAAATCTACCTAAATTAACCTGAATAGTAAAATTCAAAAACCAACTAAATTCGCTCCTGCGCGCAATGAACCGAGGAATTTAATAGCCGTTTTTAATAGCGTGCAAATGTGCGCTGGCCGATACGGAGAGCTAGCAGGAGAACGATGCTCCTACTACCCAATCCAAAGCGAGATAGTATTTAGTTGACTGATTTTGGATTTAGTTTGGCTATGGTAACCCAACCGATAATTTCAACTTCCGGAACAATTTCAGCAGCATCGTCGGTGCTTCCACATAACCTTGATGCGGAACGAGCAGTGTTAGGAGCGCTGATTTTCGACAATCGCGCTATTGATACTGTGGTAGATATCCTAGACCCATCTTCCTTTTACCATACCGCACATACCGTTATCTATCAATCTATTCTGGCGTTATACGAGCGCAACCGAGCGGTTGACCTGATAACACTAACAGAAGAGTTAACGCGACGCGGACGGTTAGACTCAGTTGGCGGCGCGTATTATCTATCCAGTTTATTAGAGAATGTAGCTACTGTAAGTAATGTGCAGGAGTATGCGCAGATTGTTCGTGATAAAGCTACTGCTCGGCGATTAATTCTTGCTGGAGCGGAGATATCCCAGCTCGGATATAACACAGAGGAAGATATCCATTCAATGGTTGAAACAGCAGAAAAACTGATTTTTGATATCGCACAGCAAAAAAGCCGGCAAGAATTTACATCCCTATCAGACCTGTTATCAAGTAGCATGGAAAAGGTCGAAAGTTTCTATCAGAATAAGAAAATGGTTACCGGTATTCCGACGGGATATACCGAACTTGATGAGTTAACTTCAGGGTTTCAGAAATCAGATCTGATTATCATTGCCGGTCGGCCTTCGATGGGGAAAACCGCCTTTGCGTTAAACATTGCACGCAATCTCGCTATTGACCACGACCCACCGATTCCGGTAGCCATTTTTACGCTCGAAATGTCAAAAGAACAGTTGGTTCTCCGGATGCTCGCAACCGAATCGCGAATTTCAATGCGACAGATACAATCAGGCCTTTTGGGAGAGAAAGAATTCGGGAAACTGGTTAATTCAGCATCGCGATTATCGCAAGCGCAAATATTTATTGATGAAACTCCGGCACTTTCAATCATGGAATTGCGCGCAAAAGCGAGACGATTACAACAAAAATTATTACAGAATAACCAATCGTTGGGATTAATTATCATTGACTATCTTCAGATGATGTCAGGGCGAGCTCGTGCTGAAAGTCGACAACAGGAAGTATCAGAGATATCCCGCTCGTTAAAAGCGTTAGCAAAAGAATTACACCTACCAGTAGTAGCGATATCTCAATTAAGCCGTGCCCCGGAAAAACGCGGGGAATCCCGTCGACCGCAACTAGCAGATTTACGCGAATCCGGCGCTTTGGAACAAGATGCTGATTTAGTGTTATTCATCTATCGGGCAGAATTTTATCGAAGAATGGATGGAAAAGAAATTCGCGAAGAAGATAAACCCGCAGAAATTATTATTGGAAAACAGCGGAACGGCCCCTGCAAAACAGTTAAACTTGCATTCTTAGAAGAATATACGCGGTTTGAAAATTTAGCGAAACGATATGATGTGATTCCAGCAGATGCATATGTTCCAACGGAAGAACTATAAGGCAGTTCCATGCATAACGTATAAACAATTCCATACAAACCCACCCAAAACGGAATAACTAAGTAACTGAATGTTAGAGTTAGAGTTAGGATTAAGGTGATAGTATCGTTTAGAAAAGTTTAGGTTTGGATTTTAATCCGTGACCATAACGACCATAACCTGATACATCGATACTTTTAAGCCGTAACCCTAACCATAACTTTTCAGGATGAATAACATAAAACTTTTTTCATATCTATCAGCGCTCGGTCAGAAACAAATGAAAATGATTCGCCAAATTGGCGAGATGATGCTCTTATTTTTTTCGACCATCTCTTGGATATATAAATCGCGACTTCGATGGAATAATATTATTCGGCAGATGCTTTATATCGGGTATGAATCTATACCGATAGTATTATTAACCGCAGTATTTATCGGGATGATAATGGTGCTTCAAACCGGGTATCAATTAGCTAAATTTGGTGCGACCCTATATGCTGGAGGAATTGCGGCAATAGCGTTAGCGCGCGAAATCGCGCCAGTCTTCACTGCTTTTTCGATAGCTGCTCGGGTTGGCGCTTCAATTGCCGCTGAAATAGGAACGATGAAAGTTACCGAACAGATTGATGCGCTTGAAACCTTAGCCACTGATCCAGTGCAATATCTCGTCGTGCCACGATTTGTTGCCGCAATCGCTGCTGTCCCATTATTAACTATCTTAGCGTTAAGTATCGGAATTCTTGGCGGATTATTAGTCGGGGTAACGAATCTCGGGATATCACCGCAATTATATCTGAATAACACGCGGGATTTTCTAGTGCTTCGCGATGTATATAGTGGGTTGATTAAAACCGTGGTTTTTGCTGGGATTGTGGCGATTATCGGATGTTATCAAGGATTCAAAACGAGCGGCGGTGCAGAAGGCGTTGGTCGGGCGACCCGCAATGCCGTAGTTAGTTCGATTATTTTAATCATAATATCCGATTATTTTTTAACCACTTGGATTTTAGCGCTGTGGAAATAAGGTTGCATAGATGATAGGAAGCGTGATTCCACACTAACATGATTAAACTAAAAAATGTCTATAAACGGTTAGGGAATAAAGAGGTGCTTCGCGGGATAGATTTGGAAATTGCGCCGCAAGAAACCATGGTAATTATTGGCGGCAGCGGTGAAGGGAAAAGTGTTCTCTTGAAGCATATGATTGGATTAATGAAACCTGATTCCGGTGAAGTGCTGATTGAAAATGAAAATATAACCAATATGTCAACAACGGAATTAAATCGGGTGCGATCGAAATTTGGGATGCTCTTTCAATACGCGGCATTATTCGATTCGCTCAATGTTAAAGAAAATGTTGGATTTGCGCTCTATGAGCATACTAATTTATCAGAAGAGGAAATCAGCCAGATTGTCAAAGAAAAATTAGCACTTGTTCATTTATCCGGAATTGAAACCATGATGCCAAGCGAATTGAGTGGCGGGATGAAAAAACGAGTCGGACTCGCGCGCGCGTTAGCTCGCGACCCGAAAATCATCCTATACGATGAACCAACTACCGGACTTGACCCGATTCATGCGGATATGATTAACGATTTAATTATCGAATTGAACGAACGATTGAAAGTAACTTCTGTTGTTGTCACGCATGATATGAAAAGCGCATTTAAGATTGCGGATAGAATCGCAATGCTATATCGTGGGAAAATTATAGCGATTGGGCCAGTTAAAGAATTTGAAAATCCGAAAGATCCCATCGTTAAACAATTTGTTTTTGGTGAAGCGATAGGTCCGATTACTGAAAACGGATAAAATACTTTTTATCTTCTAAGTTATGAGGATTTTGATGTGAGAAAAGATTAAAAAAGGAAGGAGGAAAATAACAGTCCTTAGTCTAAAATTGTATATCCTAAAAAGAAAATTGTTTTCTTAGGATTTCAGACAGTTAACCGAGGACTGAAGTATATGAATCGCGGAAAAAAAAGACGGAAACTCCGCTGGAAATGTAAACGCGCTTCAAAACGTCGCGCTCCTGCCGGTCACGGACATAAAAAATAATACTAAAAGACATGTCGGTGTAAGTTGATTGTTGGTGAGGTATTAACGGAGATGGATGAGAATTGAACTGTTCAATTCTCATCTATCTCTAAAGAAAGCGCAGTCCGGAAAAATAACAGAGTATCCGGTCTTACCGTATGAAAAACAGGAATAGGTATGTATATTGGGTATTGTTCATACCATGCTGGCTGTTGGTTGCAAGCGGGTGTAAGGAGTTAGTAAACGATATAAAGTTTAATCATCAATTACATCGAGACCGCGGTTTACCCTGTGAATTTTGCCATCCGGAAACGTTTACCGAAGCGAAAGCTGGTCGCCCGACAATGGCGATTTGCGCGAATTGTCATTCGATCAATACTGCCAAACCGTCAGAGAAATGTTTACTCTGTCATACCCATCTGAGACCCCAGGTTAACCCGGTTATCCCGCAGATATACCGTAACGTTGTTTTTTCGCATAAAACCCATACGCAAAAATATCAGCTTTCCTGCGAGCAATGTCATCCGAACATTAGTCAGAGTAAAAAAATACCTAGAACACACATTCCGAATATGGAATGTTGTATCGCCTGCCATCAGAAAGGAAAAGAAACACCGAAATGTTCTGATTGTCATCCTGGATGGGATAAGAAAAACCGGCGTCGCTGAAAGGCAAACTCGAATTGGTCGAATTATCTGATATCCTATAAATCTGATTCCCGCAAGCGATGCGGGCAGCAGACTTCGTCGACGAACTATACCGTGGAATAAAATAACCGGCATTATCGAAAGCAATCTAAGGAAAGAACGGAAGAACCAAAGCCCCGAACAACTTATATGTGACCAGAATTGTTATGCCGAAAAAATTTACTTCTATCGAAAAGAAACTCATCGCTATCCTTCAGCAGGATATTCCGAATTCATTAACGCCGTTTCAGGATATTGCGGTTCAGCTAGGAGTGAGCGAGCGTTGGGTGATTAATAAAATCAGAACCTGGTTGAAACAAGGGATAATTCGCCGGTTTGGTGCGATAGTATATCATCGTAAAATCGGATTTAAAGCGAATGCGATGGTTATCTGGAAGGTTCCGAAAAGCCGTGTCAATCAGGTCGGTAAAATAATGGCATCATTCCCGGAAGTAAGTCATTGCTATGAACGAGTAACCTACCCGCACTGGCAATATAACCTTTATACCATGGTTCATGGGCAAACGAAAAAAGATTGCGAGCGGGTTGTCCGCCGGATATCGCAACAAACCGGAATAACCGACTATCAGCTTCTCTATAGCATGCGCGAGTTCAAAAAACAAAGTATGAAATACTTTTAAGCAGTATTCGTCTTCGTTTCTTCTCACCTAATTTTTCTATGCAAATCCAAAAATACACCATCAATGTAATCATTTGATAACCGCCTTTAAATAGCATATAATTTATTCATAGAAATTAATTATGGTACAAAAAAACCATGCAAAAAAATGTTTATATCAAATAAATTGACGGTAATAACCAAGAGTATACCTACAATCAAAAGAGAGTTATGTTGGATTTTGGTCATCACGTGGTTGCTAGGATTATTGCACAGTTTTCATCATCAGTATCAATCCTATATTTCGCATATTCATGCGTATGCCGGATTAACTTCCTCCGATAAATCAAGAAAAGTATTGGGGACAGAGTTACCGGATTTTGTAGCATTTTGTGAACAGATTATTCCGGAGAATAAAAGTATCAATTGGGAAACCTATCGATCTCTAGACCAATTACGATTGGGTTATTATCTGCTTTATCCAAGGAAATTATCGCCAGAACCGGATTATCTTATTGTCTATCACGCGGAGGGTGCTAATGCTGCAAAAAGGGAATATGCGTTTCACCCGATAGACTTTTCGATAAAAAATCCGGATAGAGTTATCTATGTCTATGCCGAGGAGACTATCAGGCAATCGTGGATTTCCGGGTCGAAAACAAACTCGGTATCGCAAATCAACCTGTTTATCGACAATGATGCATGGACGAATAACGACCGGATTAAGCTTGATATTTATCATAATGATACCCTATTGCGAACAATTCTTAAAAATAATTTACATACTCAAAGTACTCCTCGAACCCCATTTGTCTTAGACCCCTACCTTGAAGTTAAACCAAATACTCAATATACCTTTGTAATCAATATATTAACCACAAACAAGGGAAAAATTCGTATGTTTGCAAATTCTAAGGTCAGAAACCCAGCAGAAGTCGCAGTTCGATTTGGGAAACCGCAGCCATATACCCTATGTTATCAGGTTTTTAAAGGTTATACTGGGTATTCAAGATTAACTAGTTATAATAAGAATGCTTTTATTCTTATACCTAATAAAGAATAACACGCCTGCAACACACTAAAATAGCAGGGATAATGTTTACGGTTGAATAGTCAAATGGTGAGCCAAAATGATCTTCACGGCAATAATGTTGACAATAAGTTTAATACTCCCATTATTTTTAGGCTGGCAATTAGTGGTGTTACTAGAACGAAAAACGAACATTGCGATTCCAAAATTATTAAAATTCGGGTTCGGATTTGGATTAGGGTTTGGATTGGTTAGTTGGATAATGTTTCTCTTCACGTTAATCGTTCGCCGTTGGCATTTATCGCTGTTAACAATCTCGGTAGTCGTTTTTGCCGTTATCCTGGGGATAATGAATCGAAACTATAATAAACTATGTAGTTCTGAAATCCGAGAATTTATTCCTCGCGCTTTCCATACCGAAAGAAAGAATTTGATTCCATGGATTCTCATTATCCTATTAGCTGTTCAAATCATCTATGTTTTTAGTGAAACGGTTATTACACCGTTTATCCATTGGGATAGTTGGGCGATTTGGGGATTAAAAGGCAGGATATTTTATACTGAACAAACTATTCCCAAATCTTATTTTCAGCTTACTGCTCGAGAATTTGGGCATCCAGATTATCCCTTATTGATTCCACTTAGTGAAACCTGGCTTGCATTATGGATAAACGAATGGAACGAATCGCTCGTCAAAATTTTATCGCCTTTATATTATCTTTTAATATTAATTCTCTGCTATTATTTTGTTAGCAAAGAAGAAAAGTTTAATTTGAACTATCCACTATTATTTACGGTTATTCTAGCTACAATACCCCAAATGGTAATTCACGGTACGTTGGGTTTAGCGGATTTACCATTAGCATATTATGGTTTTGCAAGTTTTATTCTTGTATATTGGTGGTTTCAAACCGAAAAAATGGGATGGTTGATTTATGCAGCGATTTTTGCCGGGTTAGCGATGTGGACTAAAAATGAAGGAGTAGCGCTATTTCTTATTACTGGTATTATTTGCGTTTATCTTAGCGGTAAAAAGAAGGGAATAGGTGAAAGTAATCTTCTAAGTAGAATCAAAATAATTCTCTTGGCATATTTCGTTCCTGCACTTGTTATCTATTTGCCTTGGTTTCTCTTTAAGATAGAACACAACATCCAGAATGATTTGATTACGTGGAATCGGCTAATACATCCGGAAATATATCTTCGTTTATCCCGAATACCAACTTTACTTATGTTATTAAGTCAGGAAATGCTTAATTGGAAGAATTGGAATATCTTTTGGGTAGCGTTTATCATTTTGTTAATGGTATATTGCTTTTCACAAAAGGATATCAAAAAAATCTACATTAACGCAACGTTGATATATCTGGTGTTATATCTGTTAATGATTATCGGAATATACACTATCAGTATTGCGTTTGTAACGTATCATCCTGCGCACTCATTAGACCGAATATTAATTCATATCGTTCCCCAAGTAGCCATATTACTTTATTTGTTGTTTAGCGTGCAGAAAACCTGAAGCAGAACGATTTGAAGTCATTAGAGATAACGACAGCACGGCGATGTTTGAATGAAAAACAGCGGTTTACATCGCGCTTAAGCAAGAGGTAATCACAGCAGCGATATTGCGGAAAAAACAAAATCCGAACTTCGGAGTTTGTTTAAACCAGCTTTCCCAAACAAACAGCAAACTACTTAATATCATTTGAAAATTGCGTTAGTTTAACGGTAGCGCCGCCTGGCTGTTTAACTCGCAGAGATAGTATCGGTAGTTGATTTGAGTATAATGTATTCAGTTCGGTATAGATTTCATCAACCGTTTCTTTCTCACCGAATGCTACTGTAATCAACCAGATGCGAGAATGCCCTTTTGTTAAGTCCTGGAAATGTTCAGATAAATTTTTCCATAAATAAATCGGATAAACTGGAATAGACGATCGCTGATAATAAAGTAACCCATGTTTCCAATATTCTTCATAAATTAGGACGATATCAGTCGGGAGCGCGTTCCGGTCAATTTCGGCAGAGATTTTACTCCACGGGATTTTCTTCGTTGCCTGATGATAAGCTATTGTACCAAATATCATTCCGAAAACTACAATAGCTAGTAGCGAATACCGAATAAACTTTTTAGGTATTTTCGATAGGCTATATGCAATTAATAGATAGAAAAAAGGAAGAATAATGATTACATACCGATACGGTATAAAAATCGGTTTTTTGAAAGAAACCAGATAAAATAGGATAAGTGGGATAATAAATAAGTACCAGCATAACATTAAACCAGGGTTATGGTCGAGAGGAAGTTTTTTAGGTTCAGAGTTGTTGAAGTTGAATCGAGAATATAAGAATAGAAAAATGAATATTGGAACAATGGTTTTCCTCACCAGATTTGGCATGTCCCATTGCAGCCAGCCGAGACTGAAGTAGTTAAAAGTTTCTCCAATATCTTCGAATGTAGGTTTTGATATCCATTCGCCATAAAACACTGCACCCGCTTGATTCAGAAAGAGACATAGTCCGAAGCTGCAAAAAAGAATAATCAATAGCTGTGAACCGAACCAAAGCTCTATACGGTTCGGTTTCCGCTGCCAAAAAAAAATTGAGATACCAGCATAACCCATTAGTGCGACCCAGGTTAACATTGTAAACTCACGAACTGCAATTCCTAAAACTGTTAGGATAGTAAATATAATCCATAGATAGACTTTATTTTCTTCGAATCCACGAATGAAGTAATAAACCATTGCGAGAATAAGAAAAACCTGCAGAGCATAAGCGCAAGCTTCCTGTGAATAATAGATATGATATGAGGATAATGCGAGAAATAAAGCGCTGAGTAGCCCAATGGTGTCGTTAAACAATTTTCTCCCGATAACAAATAATAATCCGATCGTGGCGATACCCGCTAATGCGGAAAGTAATCGAACGGTACCTGGGTCGGTTCCAAGTTTCAACCAGAAACGCATGATCACGAAATCGAATACGAAATGGAGAAAATCGCGTGGATGTAAGTTTGACAGTGAACTAGCAGACCACGGAAGCGATGCGGTTTGAATTGTATAAATTTCATCAACCCATAAATCTTCATACCCGAGATGATATAATCGGAGCCCAGCACCAAGCAGGAGAATAATAATAAGATTCCGTAAACCTACTTTTGAAGTTAACCTCATACTTCACAAAATACATCAATTTTGGTTCGATATTCGGATTTCGGAATTGCTTTTATTGAATATATTTTTCTGCGGAATAAGCAGCAGTCGCTCCATCCCCGACAGCAACCGCTACTTGACGAAGGATAGTTTTACGCACATCACCAGCCGCAAAAATTCCTGGAACCGAAGTTGCCATGGTCGTATCGGTGATAATACTTCCCGATTCATCTAACGCAACCAAGTCTTTTACCATTTCACTGCGGGGAACTAACCCAATATAGATGAATACCCCGGATACCGGAATTATAGAAACTTCGTTTGATTTAACATTTTTAATTTTAACTCCTTCAACCGCAGTTGTTCCGATGAATTCTACCGGAACTGAATTCCAGATAAACCGCAAATTCGGTGTCGCAAACGCTCGTTCCTGAATAATTTTCGTTGCTCGAAGCTGGTCTCGCCGATGAATCAGCGTAACCGATTTAGCAAATCGAGTTAGATAGATACCTTCTTCAACTGCGGAATCACCCCCGCCGATAACCGCTAAATCTTTCCCTTTAAATAATGGACCATCACAAGTCGCACAATACGAAATCCCTTTTCCACGGAATTCGAGTTCTCCCGGAATTCCGAGTTTTTTCGGTTCGGCTCCGGTAGCGATAATCACGGATTTCGCGCGATACTCAGTATCATTGGCTGATACTAGTTTAAGATTATCCGGAGCCAACCCTACTTTCGTTACCTCATCAGTATTAATTTGCAAGCCAAACCGAACCGCTTGTGCTTCCATTTTCTGCATCAACTCGACGCCATTAATCCCATCAGGGAATCCGGGATAATTTTCAATAAAATCAGTTAATGCCGCTTGACCGCCGGGGAGGAATCGCTCTAGGAGTAAAGTTTTTAATTTCGACCGAGATGCATAGAGTCCAGCGGTTAATCCGGCAGGACCACCACCGACGATAATTACATCATAGATGTTTTCCATAAAGATTTCTCCGCATATAGCTAGGTTATTATATAAATTTTACCATAGCTTACAAAAAAGAAAACATTACTGCAGATAGGCAATTTACTCGAACCTCATACTACACTATAAAGTTACTAGAATTTCGCTTGCAGAATTTTTCAGTTTGCGCTATGGTAAAAGTATAGAATTAATATATGTTTAGGGAGGTTTAAATTATGAAATTAGTTTTAGTTAGTTTATTAGCTATTTCAGTTTTAACCACGAATCCCGAGACACCAAATCATATCAAGAGGGAGACACAAAGACCAATGGTAACCATCGAAACTGATAAAGGAAACATTGTTTTTGAAATGTTTCCGGACGTTGCACCGAAAACCGTTGCGCGAATTACTGAACTTATCCAGCAGAAGTTTTATGATGGATTAACGTTCCATCGGGTTGTTCCCGGATTTGTTATTCAGGGTGGTGACCCGCTGGGGAACGGTACCGGTGGAACCGGAATTAAACTTCCAGCAGAATTCAGCTCGTTAAAACATCAACCGGGCACAGTTGCGATGGCGCGAGCAATGGATCCGAATAGCGCTGACTGTCAGTTTTATATATGCTTAGGCACGCCAAGTTGGCTCGATGGACAATATACTATTTTCGGGCAGGTGGTACAGGGAATGGATGTTGTTCAGAAAATTCAGGTTGGTGATGTTATGCGAAAAGTTACGGTAAAACTTCCGAGGTCATCAGTCGGTTCCAAACAGGCGATTGATGTAGCGAGAGCAAAACCGATTGCTCCTCCTGAAGTAACCGGTCGAATTTCTCCTGAAGAAAAAAGACGAATTGATGCATGGTTAAAAAAGAATAATTTGAATCCGTTCGGTGATGCCAAAGATACGGTTTATGCTGGTGGTACGCCGTTGTTTGACGAGAGAACCGGGAAACGAATTGACCGATATGAATATCTAATTCGGAAATTTCCAACTCGACCATGGAACAAATGAAAAATAATAAGTTCCAAAGTTTTAAGCAGGAAATACCGAAGTACAAAAATTTTGCTTTTTGCACCCTGTCTTTTTATTAGGTAGTAATTTATGGAACGTACAAGCGGTTGGACACTGGCTCAATTCGCACCCGAAAAATTTAAATGCGCTCGCGATTCTCAGTGCATTCTATCGGCAAATTGGAAAATTATCTTTTGTACTGGAATAGTTGTTGATTTATATTAAATGTGATATACTTAACGCAATATTATTTTATTTCAAATAGAGAGAGGAGGGGAATCAGTATATGGTTAGAAGAACCCTAGCAATATTAGCTTTGATTAGTATCGCAATCTTTATCTTTGGTTGCGCTTCGGTGCATGTTGCTAAGATTAAAAATAGCTTGCAGAAAGCACCAACTGGCAAATGTCCGTGGGAAAAATGTGCGGATATCCGCGCGGATTGGAACCGGATTGCTGGAATGACCGATGCGGAAATCTGTAAAGTTTTAAAATGTCCAGAAAAAGTTGAAATTAAAGAAGTTATTAAAGAGGTTCCGGTAGAAAAAATTGTTGAAAAAGAAGTGATTAAAGAAGTTCCGGTAGAAAAAATTGTGTATAAAGAAGTGCCGAAAGAAACGAGAAAAGTATTATTCGTTCTACCGAGTGTCTTCTTTGATACTGATAAATCAGAACTCAAACCGTTAGGTAAGAAAGAGTTGGATAAAGCGGCAAAAATCTTAGCGGAAAACGGGTATCCTGCGATTATTATTTCCGGACATACGGATTCCCGCGCGTCAGATGCATATAACCAGAAATTATCTGAAGCGCGCGCGAATGCAGTGAAAAAGTATCTTGAAGAGAAAGGTGTTCCTGCAGGTACGATGCAAGCGGTTGGATTTGGCGAAACCAGACCAGTCGCGTCAAATGCAACGAAAGAAGGTATGGCGCAAAACCGGCGGGTTGAAATCGAGTTAGCTAATCCATAAAGTTAAGGAGAAATAAAAAAGGGATTCAATTTCAATTGAATCCCTTTTTTTATCATGATTATGGGACTATTTCAAGAATTTAAAGAGTTTCTTAAACAATATGGCGTTATCGGATTAGCGATTGCCGTAGTTATGGGCGGTGCCGTAACGAAATTTGTTGGCGCGTTAGTATCCGATTTAATTATGCCGATTATCGCGGTGATTATCCCGAGTGGTGATTGGCAGAATTTCGTTATCGGATACGGAAACTTGCAGATTAAAATCGGGCATTTATTTGGCGCATGTATCGATTTATTGATTATTGCGCTAATTGTATTTTTGTTTGCGAAATATGTTCTTAAAGAGGAAAAAGTCACGAAAAAATAGTAGTCAGGTATCGCGAATCCGTTTTCGGTAGCTGTTGTTCTAAAAATATAATCGCTGGAATCGATAAAAATCATAGGCTGATTTATTTACATTTGCCCACTATGACATTATAGCGTATAATTAAATCGATAGAATAATACAATTTTAAGTTTGGTAAAGTAATTTACCATAGTTTTAGGTGAAAAGGAGGGAATAGTATATGAATAAGAAACTAATGTGGTTACCAGTGGTGTTAAGTTTATTGTTAGGTTTATTTTCTGTTATGGTATCAGCGGATGATGTATCGATTTCTATCCGAATAGGTTCACCGCCACCGCCACCGCCACCGCCGCCACCACCACATAATGCTCCGCCAGTCGTGGTTTATGATAGGTTTTATACCGATGTGGTTTTGAATCTTGGTTGTGGGTATTTCGGTATCGGGTATCCGATAATTTATGGCTATTATCGAGATTATGACCTTTCGCCGGATGAAGTGGTTTTTATCCTCTATTTATCGCATTATAGTCGTCGGCCACCGCTGTATATTATCAATGCATACAAAACTAGACGGGATTGGTCGATTGTGGTTAGAGAACTGCGATTACCGCCGGATGCTCCACGATGGATTCGCGAGAAAGATGCTTGGTCGGTAGCGGTATTGCATGCAACTTCCGATTATTATGGTATTCCTTATCACCAGATAGATGATATTCATCGAAAAGGATATCGTCCGGGAGAAATCGTTGCGGCGGTTAATATCGCTAGCCGGTCTGGGAAACCAGTCGGCGATATTCTGGTTGCCCGGAATAAAGGGAAACGGTGGGAAGATATTTCGAAAGAACATAAACTTGCGTTGAATGAGATAAAATCTCCCCACCGTAAAGGCAAGTCAGTAAAATTCGCTGGACCGTTGACCGAGCAAGAACCGAAAGTTCGTGGATTTGAGAAGAACGAGAAAGAGTTTAAAGGTGAAGGAAAAGCGTTCGGGCGGTTAGAATTCCCAGGTCAACAAAAGGGATTAGAAAAGAAGAAAACAGAAGGATTGCCAGGACAACAGCCTGGGAATGAATCTGAACCGCCGCCGGAACCGTTTAACCAAGAAAGACCGAAAGTTCGTGGATTTGAGAAGAAAGAAAAAGAGTTTAAAGGTGAAGGGAATACTCTCGGAAGGAAAGAGTTTCCTGGTCAACAACCTGGGTTCGAGAGGAAACAACCGGAAGGCATACCAGCACAACCTACCGAAATGAGCCAGCGAGGGAAAAAGGGATTCGGAGTTGATACTAGCAAAAACGCACCACCGGGTCAACAGCGAAGAATTAGGTAGAAAAAACGAACCTGGATAAAAATAATTAATTTTTTCGGCCGGTAATGGACTATTCTAATAGCCCTGAGAATGAATTGATTTCCAGGGCTATTTCTTTTGCCGGGATTCCGTTATAGTCTAATCATTTTTAGGAATAAAAGGTTGGCTTGGTTCGTGAAAAACAGTGGTTTTTAGATAAGCAAGGTTATCCTCGAGTTTCCCGAGATACCAGATAACCACTCCGCCGCAATTTTTGTTCCGAGCGAGTTCGATTTGGTTGGCTAATTGTTCCGAGGAATTGGTCTCCGCACTGATACCAGCGAGAATTCGACGAGGATTAGCTGAAAGTTGCAATGAGGCATTTAATTCGGATTCGATGTCACTCCAATACATCATCGGAATCGCAATATCTATATATCCCTTTTTCAACCAGGTTCCCCAATCCTGTCCTTTCGGATTAATTTCATTCGGAGTCCAGACATCTGCAGTGATAAGGATAGCTGGTTTCATTTTCCGAATTTTATTCGAAAGGTTCTGCATAAATTTATTCAACTGCTCTTTCCGCCAAGTATAGAATGTTCTTAATGTTTCTTCGTTCTCTAAACTCTCTTTAGTTAGGTTAATTCCTGTTTCTTTTCTAAACTGCTTTTTACAATATGCGCAGAAACAGAAATCTTTCGTCGGATATCGAATCCGGTCAAGGTTTAATCCATCGAATTCATATCGTTGAATCGGTTCGCAGAGCAGCTCAATCATAATCCGCTGCGAACGTGGATTGCTCGGACAGAGAGAATAGAAATCACCCCAATCTTTATTATGCAGATAAGGAAGTCCGGTAATATCAATTGCGGTTAAGTCCGGATGTTTATCCAAGATTACCCCGCGGGAAGGATCGTTAGCGGCATTTTTAGTCCAATACGCATAAAATCCAAATTCAGGCCAAGATTCAACGAGCAACCTGCGTCGATGCGCCTGTTCAATCATCCAACGGAGGATATCTTTATCTATTTCAATTGCTTTTGGGTCTTGCGGAAGATATTTGCTATTCGGGTAAATGACATATCCGCGATAGAGAACCGGAAGGTAAACAGTATTAAAATTCGCTGCAGTTAGGTTATCAAACATCGAGATTAAATAGTCTTTTCCTTTATACACATCCGATTTATCTACCCATACCCCTCGGGTTTCGATAGGGATATCTTTTCCAAATCCACAGTTCCATAGAGATAGCAATAAAATTAGACCGGTTACCAAGTGAAACATATATCTTTTCATAAACAGTTTTATTCCGACAGTGGAGTGGAGCGGAAACGGAATTGATCGGAACAATTCCGTTCCCACTCCGATAACAGAATCGTTCTCTAAAAGAGTTGAATAACTGATAAATTTAGGGTTAAATCCATTATAGCCGATTTTCGTCTCAAAGTCAAAACAATAGGGTTATAAACTTGATTTTTTATTATATAATAAAACATAACAGCGGATATTCTTCTTACGGATAATTAAACAAAAAATTTATGGTGATTTGTTGCCTCAATATACAATAAACATTATTCGCTATCGATGGAGAAAGCGTTGAGAATGAATGGAAGACTTTAAGCTATTCAATTGTCGGATTCAATTTGAAATAGGGTTTCTCTTTAGCATATAATTTATGCAAATAAATCGGAACCTAGAAATCCAAAACTAAAAACTTTAACCGCACAAAGATGGTAAGAATAATTCGCAAAGGGCGAAAAGAAATATTTTACGGGTTAAACATCTTCTTAGCGGTTAACGTATAAATAATATGATAACTCAGCATTATCAATATATCATTATCGGTGGTGGATTAGCTGGAGTATCTGCAATAGCGGGAATCCGCGAACGAGATACGAACGGGTCGATTCTTTTATTAAGTGATGAGAATCAGCTACCGTATGACCGGCCGCCATTATCGAAAAAACTTTGGTTCGGGAAAAAGAAAGTTGAGGATATCTTTTTACATAATCATCAGTTTTATACCGAATCTGGGGTGAAACTTACGCTCGGCACGAAAGCAGTTGCAGTTGATGCAATCCGGAAACTAGTTTTCGATAATAAACAAAATGAATATCATTATGAGAAACTGCTGATAGCTACCGGTGGGAATCCGCGCCTGCTGCCTATTGAAGGAGGGAATTTAGATGGATTGATTTATTTTCGTACCCTTGACGATTATCTAACATTGAAAACGAGAATAAGTCAAAAACCGTCAGTGTTAATCATTGGTGGCGGGTTTATTGGAACAGAGCTTGCGGCTGCATTGAATATGAATC
The DNA here is from genome assembly GCA_026416715.1 of bacterium. NCBI lineage: Bacteria > bacterium. Next base: position 49,503 of record JAOAEQ010000014.1, on the reverse strand, counting down.
AAATTGAAGTAACGATGCTATTTCCAGAGGCATATCCGGTCAGTCGTGTGTTCCCCGAATCGTTAGGAAAAGCAATTCAGAGTCGTTATCTCGAGCATGGGATAAAAATCCTGAATGAAGATAAACCGATTTCAATCAGTAAGCTCGGTAATCAATATATAACAAAAACCGAATCGGCAAAGCAGATAGTAACCGATTTGATTGTCATTGGAATTGGTATCATTCCGGAAACCGGATTAGCCGCTGCTGCAGGATTGAAAACTGGGAACGGAATTCTCGTTAATGAATATTTGCAAACTTCAAATCAGGATATTTATGCTGCCGGAGATAATACGCTATTCCCATATCAAGCGCTTGGTCAGCTGTTCCGAGTTGAGCATTGGGATAATGCATTAAACCAAGGAAAATATGCCGGGCGGAACATGGCGGGCGCTAATGAATCGTATGATTATATGCCGTATTTCTTTTCCGACTTGTTTGAGTTCGGATATGAAGCTGTCGGTGAAATTAATTCAACATTAGAAACCTTCGCGGATTGGCAGGAAGTCAATCATACTGGCGTAATATATTATTTACAAGACAATATTGTTCGTGGCGTAATGCTATGCAATGTCTGGGATAAAGTCGAGCAAGCGCGCGAGTTGATTCGTAAAGCGGAACGGGTTACTCCGGAAAAACTTGTAGGATTAATCCGATGAGATGAACATATATCCGACACAAATGTAAACCCTAATTCAAATAGATGGAGTGGCGAATCGACGAATCAGCGACGAAAATTTTCATCCGTTCTTATTGACGGAGTAGTCATGAGTACTAAGTTATCTGGTAAAACAGCGCTGGTTACAGGAGCTGGGAAACGAATCGGGCGCGAGATAGCTATAGCTCTTGCTGGAGAAGGAGTAAACATTGTTATCCATTATCGGCATTCAGCAGCAGAAGCGAAAAGACTGCAAAAAGAATTGACGGCACTGAGTGTGAACGTATGGTTGCTGAAAGCAGATTTTGAAAAGCCGCAAGATTATGAGAAACTGGTATCTCGCGCAATCGAATTAACCGGCTCATTCGATATCTTAATTAACAGTGCATCTATTTTTCTACCGAACACTATCCAGGATGTGGACTATGCGAGTTTCGTTCAGCATCTCCACGTTAACGCTTGGGTCCCGCTGGTGTTAAGCCGTTCCTTTGCGAAACAGGTTAAAAAAGGACATATTATCAATCTCTTGGATACTCGAATCAATAGTTATGATTTTAACCATACTGCCTATATCGTGAGTAAACATGCGTTAGCGGTTCTAACTCGGATGATGGCGCTCGAATTTGCTCCGAATATAATGGTTAACGGAGTCGCTCCTGGTTTGATTCTTCCCCCGCCGGGAAAAGATTATAATTATTTGGATAAATTGAAAAAGACCGTTCCGTTAAAAAAATACGGGAATCCGACCGATGTCGCTGAAGCGGTTATCTATCTCCTGAAAAGCGATTTTATCACCGGGCAAATCATCAATGTTGATGGCGGAAGACATCTACTAAAATAAACGTTATAACGGAAGAACCGAAAAACGAAAGAACACCGAATGGTATTAAAGAAATTAATTCTGTCGTTTTTGCGTTCTTCAGTTTTTCAGCAAATTTAGGTATGGATCGAATTATTATCAGCGATTTAACGGTGCGTTGTATCATCGGCATTAATCCGGAAGAACGGCGAGAAAAACAGGATGTGGTTATCAACATTGTTCTCTATGCCGATTTGATGAAAGCAGGGAAAACTGATAGATTTGAAGATACCGTTGATTATAGAGCGATTAAAAAGAAGATCGTTGCTCAGGTTGAAACCTCACAGTATTTTCTTATTGAAGCATTAGCAGAATCTATTGCGAACATCTGTTTAGCACATCCGTTCGTTCAGCAGGTACAAGTGCGAGTTGATAAACCGGCTGCGTTACGGTTTGCCCGAAGCGTTGGGGTTGAAATTATCAGGAAACGCAAATAGAATATACTTATGCCGAAAGCGTATATCGGTATCGGGTCGAATATTAATCCTGCAGAAAATATTCTGCAATCGCTTCGTTTACTGCTTATCCAAGTTCAGATAACGCAGATCTCAAATGTCTATTTAACGGAAGCATTTAACCGACCGAATCAGCCGAAATATTATAATTTGGTTATTGAGATCGAAACCAAGATACCGCCATTTGAATTGAAACAAGAGGTGCTCCGTCAGATTGAAGCTGAACTCGGACGAGAACGGGTCGCCGATAAATTTGCGCCTCGAACGATTGACCTCGATTTACTGCTCTATAACGATTTGGTTATCGAATCGGAGACTCTGACGATTCCTGACCCGCAGATATTAACCCGCCCGTTTATTGCGATTCCGTTATATGAGTTAAATCCAGAACTCACTATTCCAAAATATAATGTTGCCCTGAAAGATATCGTTGCACCCATGGCAGGGCATATTATGGAATTATTAACTGAATATACATTAAATTTACGAAAGGAGATTTTACGGCATGACCGCGAAAACAGTTGACACCGAGAAAATAGCTAAATTAGTTCGACAAATTCTCATTGAATTGGGAGAAGACCCCGACCGGGAAGGATTAATAAGAACGCCAAAACGGGTCGCAGAAGCATATAAATTCTTAACCCACGGATACCACTGCGACCCGCAGAAATTGATTAACCAAGCGATGTTTACGCAGAAATCTGATAGTATGATTATTGTTAAAGATATCGAAATATATAGTTTATGCGAACATCATCTCCTTCCGTTCTATGGCAAATGTCATATCGGCTATATTCCTCGGGGAAAGGTGTTGGGGGTGAGTAAACTCGCTCGGTTGGTTGATATGTATGCCCGGCGGTTACAGATACAAGAACGGTTGACTGAACAGATAGCGTATATGATTAAAGATTCGATTAATGCCCTCGGGGTCGGCGTAATGATTGAAGCGCGGCATTTATGTATGATGATGCGCGGAGTCGAGAAACAGAATTCGGTGATGTTAACCTCATCTATGCTTGGTGCGTTCCGGAATGCACCAGCGACCCGAGATGAATTCCTGCATCTCATCAAGAGTTAAAATCAAAAATTAACCTAGAGCTCATAGAATTTATTTACCATGAGAAAATATACCTTAATATTCATACTTTTATTCACGGTATCGGTTTATGCAGCTGGTCCGCATGGATGCGATAACGGCTGGGTGATTGATAATTCCGTTCCACCGAATATCTTGTTTAATGATACAAAAGCGCAGCGGTTCGTTTCCGCTGGAGCAGGCTGGATACGGGTTGAACTTCGGCTTGCTGGATATGCAAATTGGAATGCTGAATTACTGTCGAAATATAGCACCGTATTTGCAACCGCGAAAAAGTATGGAATTCAGGTTATCGGGTTGATAGATTATTCGAGCGTTCCCGGCAGTTGGACGCAAGCAGATTGGTGTGCGAATAACTATGAACATACCGGCGGTGATGGAAACAATGCGTACATTCAAGCATATACCGAAACCGCAGCCAGTCTCATTTCAACCTATCGGAACCAAGTTGCAATTTGGGAAATATGGAACGAACCGAACTGTTGGACGAATAGTTCTGCTGGTGGATATTATTGGGGTGGGTTTTATATTTATCCCTCAAACTTCGCTGCTATGTTATATAGCGTATCCAGTGCGGTTAAACTTGCTAAAGGATGGAATGATATAACAATCTTATCCGGTGGATTATTCGGTCATGCGATTGGTGATATTTATTCTGCGGATAACGCTGGCGCAACGTATCTTCGCAACGTTTATTCTATGGGAATAAATCATAATCATTGGACGGTATACAAAACCCTAACCGGAACTTATCCACTTGACCTAATCGGTCAACATATTTATATTGACCAAGGTACTACTACAACGGCTGCGCAACTCCATAATTATCTCGCTTGGGTTTATAGCGCATATACGACGTATGAGGGTATTACCACCAATAAAAAGATAGTTATCACCGAAGTCGGCTGGACGACTTCCTACGTCGATACCACGGTTCAAGCCACAAACGTTAATTTAAGTTATCTAACCTTCAACGATACTCCGTTTGTGCAGACAGCAATCTGGTTCCAGTTGGAAGATAACCCTGCGGGTGGGATGTATTATGGAATCCTTGATAGCAGTGGGAATAAGAAGTCGGCATGGAGTTACTATAGTACGCTTTGCTCTTATGAAGGTAGAGATCCGAACTTGAATATCAACACCAGCATATTGCAATGGTTCACTCAAAACGGTGGCCAACCGAATCTCGGTTCGCCAATCAACAGCATCGGAAGCACTGCGTATGTTTTTTGGTATGATTATGGTTATGCGCAAACGTTCGCTGGTGGCACGCAACTTCGTTGTGCGATTATGTCGAGCACTTCCGGAACGTTTCTAGTTACTTCAACTTTTCTGCAGACGTATATCCAAAGTACTAACCGGTTTCTACTCGGTTTTCCAACAAGTACCGCATATACTTACGCCGGTGGATTACGCCAGAATTTTCAAGGCGGATATCTCTATTATTCAACAATAAGTGGTATGACGCTATATGATACACCGGTAGGAATCGTTCCGAAACCACCGAAACCAGCGATGCAAGTTGGTTTAGCGAATGAATATCAAGCTGATACGGCAACGATTCTCATCTGGCATTGTAATGAAATGACCGGAACAACCGCTTATGATTCTTCTGGGAATAATCGTCATGGAACGATTACCGGCTCGGTATTAAAAGGAATAACTTCAGCAACGAGTTTAAGATATTGTTTTGATGGATTCGGAGATAGCCGGTATCTCTCCCGGAGTAATTCAGATACCTTCGCTTCAAGGTCAACATTTACGATTGAAGCTTGGGTAACCTCACCGTGGATTTTCTATGATTATGAAACGATAGCAGAATTGCGAAGTGCTGGAACAATTAGTTGGATGCTTTGCGTTATGCACGATGGTGCGATACGACTCGAAACCGGAACCCCTGCCAATTCGATTCAGACCGCACCGCTAGTCTGGTCAATGGATACCTGGTATCATATCGCTGCAGTAGTACAATATCTCAACACCACTACGAACCGGATTCAATTATATTGGACTAAACTAGGGTACATCATCCCGAATCTGGTAGCTGACACTACCGTAGCACTTATAACACCGGGAACAAACTCGATGACGTTCCGAGTCGGTGCGGATGCTATTTCAGGTCAAAACCGGTATTATCAAGCGAGAATAGATGAACTCAGGTTCTCGGATATCGCTCGACAACCGGCGGAGTTTACTACCCTGAGTTCTTATCAAACGCCGGTAAGGTTTTCCTGTTTTACCGCAGAAAAATAAAAAAAGCAAAATCCGAAATTCGGACTTTGCTTTTTATTATATTACCTCGATTCTGTCCCCCTATCTTCTAGCTTTTAGTTTTCTAATCTTGCTGTATGGACACGCTATCAAAATAAATATATTGGGTCGGTTTTCCAGTAGGATTAATCCCGACTATCTGAACCGCATTATACCCTGTATACGGCGCATACCCGAACTTCAACTCTCGCCAACCCCCTTGGTTCCATTTTCCGGGTTGCAATATTGCATTTCCGCTTTCAATGACTGTCGTTCCATTACTGCTGTTAAGACTATATAGATACAGATACACTTTCTGGGTATCACTCATTGATGTTGCACCGCTATACACCCATAACGAACATAGCGCATCATGAGTTCCATGCGGTAAATCTATATTCTGGGTTAATTTCCCTTTTTGTCCCGCTGATTGTTCTCCGGCTAAAATTCCATTTCGTCCAGCCTGACTACCTACCCAACCCCACGTTCCAGCGCCTGGCCCCGCACCTCCCGCATCTCCATAGGGTTCTAATAGCCAGTTATTGATGTTAGACGTAAACTCAGCATTAACTAAACTCACGGTTCCGCTTGGTTGCGGTGCACCTGGGGTAACCCAAACATCATCAATATATAAATTTCCACTCACTCCAGAACCCGCAGGATTTATTCCAACTACCTGCACTCCCATAAACGTTGCATTAGTATAAAACGAGATTTTTATCTCCCGCCAGTTCCCCGCACCACCAAACCCGCCTTTACCCGGCTGAATAATGGTATTCCCAGCAGCGATAATTGCAGTACTCGCAGATAATTCCTGCAGGTATATATAGACCTTTTGCTGTTTCGTCGGGTCGGAAATATCAGTAGCGACTTTAGCTGAAGCAGTATACCAGCCCGTGCTCGGAACCGAGAATACCTGCGTGATTTTAGCTTTTTCACCGGCGTTCTGGCTCATCTGCGCTACCCCTGTTTGCCCATTGTAATTTGCCACCCAGTTAAGCGTTCCGGCTGTGGTAGCGTCACCATATTTTTCAAATAACCAATACGCTAAATCACCTGAGGAATCAAATGAACCATACGTATTTATCGCGGGTATAACTTTTGAAGTTACGACATCATCCAAATACGCAGTAGCGCCAATCATTCCACCGAGATAAAAATCAACTTCTTTCGTTGCTCCAGAACTAAAAGTAATCATATCGGTATATTTCGTCCAAGACCCTGATGTTACCGAAATCTGAGGACCATCATACCAGCCGAAATAACAAGTCCCGCCAGTTTTATAACACCATCCTTCAACTTTCCAGGTTTCTCCTATATTCGCTGCCGATTCCGCTTGGGCAATCTCTGCATATCCTGAGATTCCACCCATGAATAACTTTGCACAAAAATCGCCTGTACGCGCAGTCCCATAATCTGCTGTTGCCTGCCCACTTCCAGTAGAATAATCGATCCAATTAGCTAATCCGGATTCGAAATCTCCGTTAGTTAACGCCAATCCTGCAGTAACTAAAACCAAACTTAGACTCATGATGAAATACATTAAATGCTTTTTCATCCTGCTTTCCCTCCTTTTAAATATATTATTTTTAGAATATTCAGATTAGCACTATCTAACCTCCTTGTCAAGCTACTTTGATTTTTCACTGCGGTCTCAGTGTTCTCTACGGTGAAGGTAATATTTCAAAATCGGAATGAGTTTCTCGGCTGCTTTCCGATGCCCGATTGGATTGGGATGTGTGCCGTCAGTATAATCCGTTTTTCGGTCAAGCCAGCCAGTGGTATCAATAAACGCAATTTTTTTATCTCCAGCTTGTTTCCGCTGTTCAACTACTTTTTTCTCACTTTCCGCATAATAGCCATGGAACGGACGTAGGACGAGAATCCAACTTGATGGATGTAATGTTCGCAGTTCAGTCAAAAATTCAAAAAACCGCGTTTCTAATGTAGCAGTATCCGCAGAAACTGAGTTATCGTTCGTACCGAGATTGATCGTGATAATATGTGGTTGCCATTTAGTAAAATCAACTTTTACCGCATCATTATACAATTCGAGATTTCTATAACGGAGCGGCATGGTTCCGACTTCAGCAGTAGCTTTATAGTTCCGAATGATACCAATACCAGATTGTGCAGTTAACCACACTTCTGCGCCGCTTGCTTCTGCCGCTTGAAAACCATAGGTTGCTAGAGCGTCATCGTTGATTGCGCTCCATTTCCCATGCACAGCAAATCCTGATGTAATCGAATCTCCGATACACTCGATACGATATTTCTTCCGTTTCGGTGGATGCAATAATTTCGCAGTATCATCGAGCAGAATTCCTTTAATAGATAATCGTCCCCAGCTGGATTCGGTTTTTTTAACCACCCGAAACGTATGGGTACCACGAGATAATTTTATCGGCGTTAAATTGATAACCGTTTGATCTGATAGAACATTAAACGCTTGCCAATCCTGGTTATCTATTTTTACCCAGAGAGAGTTTCGGGTTGACTCCGCAAGAACCAACTGTAGCGTGGTTCCTGTGAACCGAGCGTGCAATTCTGAACCCGGCCAGGTTAAATGAACGATACTATTTTCTGAAATAACCCGGCCGATATACTGCAACCGCGAATCTGTTGCCGGAATAAATTTTTCCGCATAAACGATTGAACTTAAAACAATGAAAAAAATAATGATATTTACCTTTGTGAATTTTCGCATGCTTTATCCTCTTAAATTTTGGTCTGTTAAGTCATCATGGCCCAGATGTATGGTACAAAAAAAATCTCTATCATAAATACATAGAGTATACTTTACTCGTTTATCATAGTAACCACAGGGAAAATTTAGTATCGTCCGTATTTTTTACAAGCGGAATACATTGCTTGAATATTTTCTATCGGAGTGAATGGAGCAAGATTATTTCCTTCGCGTAGGATAAACCGACCCCCGTCCATTATACCGGATTCAAGGATGCGTTTGGTTTCCTGTTCAACGGTTTCCGGCGTTTCTTGTAAGAGTAAATCGATTCGTGGACCGCCAGATATCTCAACATCCGGGCCTAAAGTTTTTCTAATCCAACCGAAATCTATCGGGAAACCGACATCGAACATGGTTACATTTAGTTTCTCCTTCATAATCGGCAGATGCCGCATCACATCACCGCATAGATGGCATGAGTTCGGTCCTTTCCCTTCAGAGAGTTCATCAATCAACCGTTTATGGCAGGGGAGAACAAACTCTTCAAACAACTCGGTTGAAATAAGTTGAATCGAATCATCAGCGTACCCGAATCCTGGTGTTCGTTCAGGATACCCAAGTCGTTTCCGCCACGCACGAATCCGTTCGATAATCGCTGTGGTAACAAAATCGAGCAGTTGTTTTGCATATTCCGGGTCATCGTAGAAATCGAGATACAATCCTGACCCGCGCAGGTTAGTTGCTACGGTAAGAATGCCGTCAGTTCCGAGTGCACCGCTTGGTGCTAAGTTTTCAACTGGAATACCATGGAATCGGTAGGTTTTGCATTTTTCATTGAAATACTCCCAATATTCAGTAATTTTTTTCATTATCCCGCCTGTGAAGGGATTGGGTATTCCGCGGTCAAACAGCATACGTTTATTATCGTCGTTCAGGATCGGGAGCGTATCCGGCACTTGGTCGTCATAATAATGTATTTCTGCACCAAACCAAGCCGCTTCATAAAAATTCTGGAAATCAACAAAAATTTTCCAGGAGTCTGAAGGGAGCCCAAGTTCAGCGTCTTGAATCAGATTATGGCGAGACCAGTATTGAAACTGTAATTGCGCCTCGAACATAACGTCCGGATTCTCAATATACCGCTGGAAAGTTATCATTTTATCCGGATTAATTTCACGGTTAAAAATATAATATCGGGTGTTCGTACCAAGAATCATCGGGACCCGAATCGGTTTTCGTGCGCGGTAAGCTTCCCAAACTTTTTTCACTTCAGCGTTATGTTCCGCAAAATCAATTTTTAACATAATTTAAATAAAGACTAATATAAGATATAAAATTAAATATCGAAAAATCAATATATTATATCTCAAAATTTATAGAAGTTGCTCAATATGATTTTGATAGGATACAATATTACTCAATTGATGGAATTAGCAAATATCGTTGGAATTGAAAGGATTTATTTATGGATTTTGGATTAACTTCATTATCAAGTTTAGCGAAATTAAAAACCGGAATACGGTCACGGCGCTGGTCGTCGTATGATGTAACCGGTGGAAATGCGGATAACTGGATTATTCCCGCTGGGAAAACAGTGGTGCTTGGAGAAATGAATGGGCCAGGATGTATTCGTCATATTTGGATGACGACTAAAGAAGCGGATAATAATCTTCGTGGGTTAGTACTTCGGATGTTTTGGGATGGAGAAAAAACGCCATCAGTGTTATCGCCGCTCGGTGATTTTTTCGGACTCGGTCATGGGAAAGCGACGTATTTCCAATCACTCCCGTTGCAAGCGTTTTATCTGGGATTAAATTGCTGGTTTCCGATGCCGTATGCGACGAGCGCGAAAATAACCGTAACGAATGATGCTGATAAAGATAGTTTCCTCTATTTCTATATTGATTATCAGGAATGGGATGACGTGCCGGAAGACCTTGCGCGATTCCATGCGCATTGGCGTCGGCAACTCGTGGTTAAGAAGTCGGAAAAAATTGGGAAAAATGCTCGCGGGAACCTCGAACGTTTAAATACAACTGGAAAAAATAATTATGTTATTCTCGATACGCAAGGAAAAGGGCATTATGTCGGCTGTTGTTTACATATTGATACCAATGAACCCGGCTGGTGGGGTGAAGGAGACGATATGATTTTCATCGACGGTAAAAAATGGCCACCAGACCTACATGGAACTGGAACTGAAGATTATTTTTGTGGTGCGTGGAATTACCATGGATTACATCAGCCGTATTGTACTCCTTATTTCGGATACCACTTTAAAGGAAACGCGGATTATACTGGCAAACATTCTCAATATCGGTTCCATATAGAAGACCCAATATATTTTGAACGGTCACTACTAGTTTCTATCGAACACGGTCATGCGAACGACCGACAAGGGGATTGGACAAGTACCGCATATTGGTATCAAATCGGGAGAACGAAACCGTTACCGGAAATCGGACGGTTTGAAGACCGGCTTCCCTATGCGTTTGGTGGATTGGAAAACTGGCCTGGCGGGAAAAACCGAAAAGAACTACCGTATTAACTTAACGATTAACCCAAATTTTAGAATAGGCGTTTTTCTTTTCTTAATTCAAGGTTAAAACCACAGGATGTATATCAACACTGTCGTTTCTAAGTCCAAACTTGGGGTTATTCACGAACCGGCATAACCAGTTGCTCAAATACCAAATTTCCTAATGCTGCCACGCCTCCATATTCTGGACACACAAAATAGCCAACTTACGCAGGAAACGTTCCCTACTTACATCTTTTATACAATCTTACTGGTTTTCTTATAAAATTAAAATATCAAACGCAAATTTTTTCTATTGTTTTTAAAAAAGAGAATAGAAATCCAATGATTTGTTATGATATTATATCCGTTATTATTCTAGCTTTTCTAAGAGGTTTATCAACATGATTAAAGCAAGTATCATCGGTGCAGCCAGTTATACTGCGGGTGAATTGATTAAAATTCTGCTCCATCATCCGGAAGTTACATTAACCTATTTGGAATCAAGTAGCAGTACTGGGAAAACAGTTGACCAAGTTCATCCTATTCTCCGAGGTTTGGTTTCGCTGCCGTTGCAAGAATATGATAAGATTGCGATTGCGACACAATCAGACGTGGTGTTCATTTGCCGGTCAGCTGGTGGTTCAATGAAATATGGCGCTGACCTGTTGCGTCAATCCAATAGACTTAAAATTATTGATATTGGGAGTGATTTTCGATTAAAAGAACCAAGCGAATATAAGCAATGGTATCAATATACTCATGAAGAACCGAATTTGTTGAAACAATCCGTTTACGGACTGCCGGAACTCAATGCATCCCGGATTAAAAAAGCGCGACTAATCGCTAATCCCGGTTGTTATGCGACTAGTATTATTTTAGGATTAGCGCCGGTTGTAGCGAATCATCTCGTGCAACCGAATCAAATCTATATCTCCGCATATTCCGGAATATCTGGCGCTGGGAGAACGTATAAGCCCGGATTTAATATGTTCCTTGATTTATACGGTAATATTCGACCTTATAAAGTTGCTATCCACCAGCATACTCCTGAAATCGAACAAGAATTAACGAATATTTCCAAGCAGACGGTAAAAATAACTTTCATTCCGCACGTTATCCCAATTGATAAAGGAATTCTGAGTACGATATTTGTTAAACCGAAAAAGAAGATTAAGCTTGATAGCATTGTATCATTATACACTGAATTTTATAAGGGAAAACCGTTTATCCGCATATACCCGCAAGGCGAATTCCCGCAAGTAGTTAATGTGGTTAATACCAATTTCTGTGATATTGGATTAGGAATAGACCAACGAACCGGAAGTATATTGATTTTCTCTGCAATAGATAACACCATAAAAGGCGCTGGTGGACAAGCGGTTCAGAATATGAACATTATGTTCGGATTGAAAGAAACCACCGGACTACTTTAACCGCAGAGAATGGAGAGTTCGATGGTGAGAATCAATATATCTCTGCAGGTTGAGCGTACGTGCGGTAAAAAGTTATGAATTGGTTTTTTATCTATGGTATAGTATTTATCACAGCTTTTTTGCTATCGGTTACTTTCACTCCACTAGTTCGACGGTTAGCATTTAAGCTTGATATTGTTGACTATCCGGATACGGAACGGAAAATCCATACGGAAGTAAAACCTTACCTTGGAGGAGTAGCAATTTTTCTTGCATTCAATCTCGTTATCGGAATCGGACTAATTATTGCATTAACTCCATCCACTCAATCACTTCATTTCCTGACCCAAGATGTTACCCAATATCTATCAAACATCAAATCGGTTCTTCATAAATTGTTCGGAATATTTCTCGGCAGTTTGGTTATTTTCATTCTTGGATTGATTGATGACATGAAACGGTTATCAGCGATGCAGAAGCTCATTGGGCAGATTATTGCTGGATTGATTGTCGTGCTATTCGGCGTTCGCATCGAGTTGTTCATTCCGAACGTTTATTTCGCTGGAATATTGACAATATTATGGTTAACGGGAATAACCAATGCGTTCAATCTGCTGGATAATATGGATGGATTATCGGCAGGAGTCGCAGCTATTTCCGCGTTTATTTTCGCTTTATTTTCAATCCAATTTGACCATTATTTTATTGCCGTTATTTTATTAACCTTATGTGGAGCGATTGCCGGATTTCTACCGTATAATTTCTATCCATCAAAAATCTTTATGGGCGATGCAGGAAGTATGTTTATCGGATTTGCATTAGCGACGTTAACGGTTTTAAGCAGTTATTATTCTTCCGAAGCTCAGACGATTTTACCGGTGATAATGCCGCTGTTAGTTTTAAGCGTTCCGATTTTCGATACGATATCAGTAGTGATAATCCGGCTGAAACGGCATTTGCCCATCTATCAAGCGGATAAGAACCATTTCTCACATCGGCTCGTTGCGCTTGGAATGACTCAGTGGCAAGCAGTGTTAACGATTTATTTAGTTACGATATGTATCGGATTCAGCGCGATGTTGCTCCGCCGTCTGAATTGGTTCGAATCTCTTCTTATTCTCATACAAGCGATCGCGATATTTATTATCATCGTTTTTTTAGAAACCGCAGGGAGAAAAAACAATCCTAAAACTTGATAACAAAGAAACGGGATGACTAACCAGCAAAGGGATTAATCCATTCTTCGGTTTCATATAAGAACCATTGATATTATTAGAGTTATAAATTATTCCGTTTTCTTTTGACAAACCCTACCTTCGAGTGGTATACTGTTTATACTTAATTTATCTCTCCAAAATCCAAAATTGCTGAAACCAATTAGATTTTTTATAGCCCCTTATTAATATAAAAGCAAACCGAGGTGGTAGTTAATCGTATCATGAAATTTAAGGTTGGGTTGTTATCTCTATTGTTCTTGATAATCACTATATCCGCTTTTGCGGGGATACCAGCTGAAATCAAGCTCCAGAGCTGGATTAAGACGAAAAAACCTGTCGTATATTCGCGAGAGAAACTAACCGACCATATTAACGGCGCTGCAGAAATCTATTATACCTATGCCGTGAAAGATGTTACGGTTTATGAATTCGAACAGAACAAAAGAGAAACTATTTCGGTTGATATTTATGATATGAGCACTCCCGATGATGCATTCGGAATTTATAGTTTCAACCGATTTGGAAGTAACGAATTCGTCGATGTCGGAAACGAAGGGATTATCGCGCCGGGATTATTAGATTTCTGGGTTGCGCAATATTATGTTCGAATATCGGCAGGGTTAGATAGTAAAATATCGACCACTGATTTAATTAGAGTTGGAAAACAAATCGCAAAATTTCTGACGAGTAGTACTTCTTCGGAGCCGAGATTAGTTAAAATACTTCCTAAACAAGGATTGATTCCAAGCAGTATAGTTTATTTCCATGAGAAATTGATTTTGAATAATGTTTGTCCAGAGGTAAATAAATACATTGATTTGAAACTGACCGAGAAAACAAATGCGGTTTATGCAGAATATGAATTCAACAAGATTATTGGAAAAGTGATTATCGTCGAATATCAGAATCAAGATGAAGTTAGACAAGCGTTCTTAACTCAAAAGGAGACTGACCCGATTCGATTTGGGTTGTTCGATAATTATATCATCCTATTCTTGAACTTCCAAAAAGATAATGAAGTAAAGTTAGCTGACGAGATATATAAACGGGTTAAATCTGGGGAAGAAGATAAGTCAAACCGAAATGAAAAAAGTTAGTCGCCGTGAGTTTATTAAACAGGGTGCTCTTTTCGCCGGAGTAGTTGCTGGTGTCGGAAGTATCCCGAACATCGTTTTCACCGCTGCCAAGGCGGGGCAATCTCCAGCAACTACTCCTTCTCCTGCAAAATCTATCATCGCAGTAGCGCAGAAAGGTGAGCCGGCGGCGTTAACTAGACGTGCGTTAGCAGCAATTGGTGGAATAGCAAAATTCGTTAAAAAAGGTGATATTGTTCTGGTGAAACCGAATATTGGCTGGGACCGACGTCCGGAACAAGCCGCTAATACTAATCCAGATGTAGTGAAAACGCTAGTTGAACTCTGTTTATCAGCCGGCGCGAAAGAAGTCCAGGTTTTCGATAACACCTGCAATGATCCACGCCGATGTTATAGTAATTCTGGAATCGAAGCAGCGGTTAAATCCGCCGGTGGAAACATCTATTTTATGGATAACCGAAAGTATAAATCAGTGAACGTTCCGCGTGGAGATTTGGTTAAATCCTGGCTGTTCTACCAGGATTTCCTGGATGCAGATGTTTATATCAATGTTCCCATAGCGAAACATCATGGGTTAGCAGGATTAACGCTCGGAATGAAAAATATTATGGGGGTTATTGGCGGGAACCGTGGCGAAATCCATGCTAATTACGACCGGAAAATAGCGGAACTGAATACGGTCCGGAAACCGAATTTAACAGTTATCGATGCATATCGGATACTCACTAACCACGGACCACAAGGCGGAAATCCAGCTGATGTTAAATTAACAGAAACGATTATCGCTAGCGTGGATATGATAGCGGCGGATGCATATGCCACCACGCTATTCGGCAGACAACCGACCGAATTCGAGCATTTGAGAATCGCAACTGAATTCGGGCTCGGCGAATCGGATTTGAAAAAAATCAATATTCTAAAAGTCTAACGAAAGAACGAAACTACCATACTGTATTAGTTCTTCAGTTCTAAGGTAACTCCGTTCTTCCGTTTAACATTTGGGCGATTTCACAGGTAAGATTTAACCCTTAAGCCAAGGCGGACCTATCCTCCTTAACTTAGTTTTGGTTGATAGGATGAATAACCTTACCTATGGTTCGCTCATGAAAGGGCAGAATTTATATTCTGCCCTTTTTTATGGTATTATAATTCACTGCTGAGCGCGCGCTGAGACCGCAGAAAATAAATATTTTTTCTCAGCGAACGCTGCGGTGAATGATTGTATGTCTATTGCGGTTTTAGGTGCTGGGAGTTGGGGGATTACCCTCGCCCGGTTATTAGCGAATAAAGGAGAACAAGTTTCGCTCTGGGAATTCGACCCGAATGCGTTTACGAATTTGGTACAGCATCGGGAACACTATCGGTTCCTACCGGGGATAAAAATTCCGAACTCGGTTCGGATAACCAACGAACTTACGGAAGCAGTGAAAGGTTCGCAAGCGATTCTCCTAGCGTTACCATCACATACCATTCGCTCGGTCTGCCAGCAGTTAGTCCCCTATATTTCTAACCAGATAGCAATAGTTAATTGCGCTAAAGGACTTGAAGCGGAAACGCATCTACGGATGTCGGAAGTTATCACGCAGGTTCTCCCGGAGAAATATCATACCCGAATAACGGTTCTCTCCGGTCCATCCCATGCGGAAGAAGTCAGTCGTGATATTCCAACTACGGTGGTCGTTTCCGGATTTGATAAAAGCACTATGGAATATGTCCAGAGCCTGATGTTCACTCCACGGTTCCGGGTATATACCAATCCGGACTTAACTGGTGTTGAAATAGGCGGTGCACTGAAAAATATCATTGCTATCGGCGCAGGGATATCTGACGGACTCGGATTTGGTGATAATACGAAAGCAGCGTTAATCACCCGTGGATTAGCGGAAATTAGTCGGCTTGGCGTCAAACTTGGTGCAAATCCATCGACTTTCTCAGGGCTAACCGGTCTAGGAGATTTAGTTGTCACTTGCACCAGTCGACATTCAAGGAATCGAGCATTCGGCGAAAAAATTGCGAAAAAAGAATCGGTTCAGCAGGCGTTAAATGAAATCGGTATGGTCGTTGAAGGAGTCAGAACCACTCAAGCGGCATATAAACTTATGCAAGAACTTAATATCGAAATGCCAATAACCGAACAAATTTACCACGTTATCTACCAGAATAAACCACCCATTCAAGCGGTCAGCGATTTAATGATGCGGGATGCGAAACCCGAGCTCGAACATATCTAATGTTATTCCTTTAAAATTATTACAACATTGTTTTTTCTTTGCTTCTTGACTCTTATTTCTACCCGATTTCTTTCCGAAATATCCCTCGACCCAATTGGGAGAGACTACGAACGAGATATTATCTCGTTCGTAGTCTCTCCAGAAACAATTTTTGGTTAACCTACTCTAAGATTTGCTTCTAGAGAAGTGATTGGCGCAGAAGAGGTATTTCTTATCCGCATGGAATGCTATAGTATTTATGATGGTTTGGATGGACTGAATTATTGCGGTGGGGTAAATAGTTCTTTGAACGGTATCTTCCGAATACGTAACCGATTTAGAATACCGCGATCCTGGTCAATATTTCCAGCGCAATATGCTAGAAGCAGAGAATCCGCGGTGAAATGCATAGCGGTGTAACAATATCCAGATTTTTCTTCTTGTTCTAAAATAAAATAATCACTCCAAGTTTTCCCATCATCTTTACTGAATGAAAGGACTAATGGATTTCTATCGGTACCACGGACTGGGGTTCGTCCTGGCCAGTTTCCGGTATGAACTATCGGATAGGGGTTCCAGACCGCTATGATAATACCTGAATTCGGTTCGCGTTTCATTGATAAGGGCGATAGGGGTGACCAGAACATTGATGGGACCGGTTTTGTCCAGGTTAATCCATGGTTATACGAGAACATCTGATATTGTCTGCCTAAATCAGTTCGCGCCCATGCCCATAACGTACCGTCCTGTAATTCTATAATTCCGGTTTCTTGGAGTCCGGATTGGGTTGGGCCGTCGGTTAATACCTGATAATTATCAGATTCATACCAGGTTTTACCATCATCGTCAGAGATAAAAAATATCGCGATTCCCCGATGGTCAAGAGATTGCCAACTTGTCGCTGGGGTATATTTCATCCGAAATAGATTCGCTGGAATAATCAGTCTCCCAGAATGTAATCGGATAACCCGGTCATTATTGACAACAAAATATCCTGAAGATGGAATACAACAAATCGGATTACTCCACGTTAGCCCTTCATCCGAAGATCGACGAAGATATAACCGCATATCATTCCATCCTTTTCGAATAAGGTAAAATAAACCAATATCTCCGTTCTGCATCCGCAGTAAGCTAACGCTCATGATATTCATTGCCTTTTCTTCATCTGCCGTTAAAAATATTTCCGGCTTTGACCAGGTTTCGCCGCTATCCGTAGAATAACATCGAGCTAAACTACAACTAGCATGGTCAGCACTACTCGTCCCAGTAAAATGACTGTATATAAATAGAATCCGATTATCCCGTAACGTGATGAACGCTCCTTCACTATTCCTCGGATTACCAGACGTTGGCGGGAGTTCAAGAACGATTTTTCCTGGTGATTGCTGTTGCGGTGTCATAACCGACGTGCCTCCATTGGATACAGAATAAATTGCACAACATAGTATGAATATCAATACATTTTTGCCGAACACGTTATTTTCATCTCCTTATCTAAACTCTAAAAAGTGACTAGTATATCATATCTCGTAATGAATGATGTAAAATTAGCTGAATATTATTATTTTATTTTTGCTAGAAGGAATAACTTCTCCGATGGTAACTGCTTCTTGTATTCCCGCCTTGTGCAATGCGGATAAAAGTTTCTGCGATTTCTTCTTCGGAACAGAAATCAGGAGTCCGCCGGAAGTTTGGGCGTCTGCAAGTAAGTTGATGAGATACTGCGGTATCTCAGGACTAATCCCAAGTTTTCCTTGTAAGAAATTAAGTGTTTTCGATGCGCTGCCGGAAAAGACCCCTTTTTTCGCTAGCGGAATTGCTGGGGTTAGAATAGGAACCCGCAAGGCATTGATAGCCAAACTGACTTTACTTAACTCAGCCATTTCATACGCATGACCGAGCAATCCGAATCCGGTTATATCGGTTGCTGCATTAACTCCGAGTCGGGTCATAACCTGCGCCGCCGTTTTATTGAGTTGTTTCATCACAGCAACCGCTTCCGCTACCGCTTGTTTATTCGCTTTCCCGAATTTCAGCGCAGTCGTTATCGTGCCTATCCCTAGCGGTTTAGTTAGAATCAGTTGGTCACCCGGTTTTGCGCCTGCAATAGTAACAACTCTTTTCGGGTCAACTATTCCCGTTACCGCCATTCCATATTTCGGTTCCGCATCTTCTACCGTATGTCCGCCGACAATAACTACTCCCGCTTCGTTAAGTTTATCAAGTCCACCACGAAGTATCGCCGCGAGAACTTTGGTTCCCAGTGTTACAGTTGGAAAACAAACTACGTTTAATGCGGTAACCGGCGTTCCGCCCATAGCGTAAATATCGCTAACAGAATTTGCTGCGGCTATCTGTCCGAAATCATAGGGGTCGTCAACTATCGGAGTAAAGAAATCTACGGTTTGAACGATAGTAGTCGATGGATTCAATCGGAATACCCCAGCATCGTCCGGTACATCGATACCAAGGAGCAGATTCGAATGGGTTATTTTCGGAAGCTCGCGCAGAACTTGCGCGAGTGCCTTCTGGCTCGCTTTCGCTGCTCAGCCGGAACAACTGGCATACTGGGTTAATCGAATCTTCTTGCCCATACATTTTATTGCATTGTGATAGTAAATCTGATTGTTGTTATTGCAGTTTGTCTTTTTTGTTTCGACATTCGCATTTCGAAAATAAATATTTATGATTATCGTCCTACTCCGAAGTACTTGAATCCGGTAGCGCGCACTCGCTTCGGGTCAAGCAAGTTCCGTCCATCGAAGATAATCGGTTGTTTCATAACTTCTTTCAACCGGTCGAGCGCCAAGAATTTAAATTCATTCCATTCGGTAACGATAACTAAAGCATCAGCGTTTTTCGCTGCATCATACGCATTATTACAATATTTTAGTTTTGGAAAGATTTTTTTACAGTTTTCAATTGCTATCGGATCATACGCCTGAATTTTCGCTCCTTCATCGAGTAACAGACGGATAACTTCTAACGATTTTGCTTCGCGCAAATCGTCAGTATTTGGTTTAAACGCAAGGCCAAGAATAGCAATAGTTTTTCCTTTCATTGATTTCAACTCTTTTTTCATCCGCTGGATAAACCGAGGAACCCGCATTTTATTTATTTCAACAACAGATTTGAGCAACTTAAACTCTTCCCCGAACTTGCTGGAAGTATGGATTAACGACTCGACATCTTTTGGAAAACAGGAACCGCCATAACCAAGTCCAGCTTGAAGAAACGCATGACCGATACGTGAATCTGCACCAACTCCTTTAATCACATCAGTTACATCCGCACCCGCTTTTTCGCAGATGTTCGCAATCGCATTAATAAACGAGATTTTTGTTGCTAGAAATGCGTTGCTGGCATATTTAATCATTTCCGCTGAATAAACGTCGGTAATCAGCATAGGCCGTTCTAGCGGCGCATAGAGTTCTAATAGTTTCATCGCAACATTCTGGCTCGGTGCGCCAATAACAATTCGGTCAGGATTGAGCGTATCATTAATTGCGGAACCTTCTTTGAGAAATTCAGGGTTTGAAACCACATCGAAATCAACATTCTTTTTTCGGTTAGCCTCAATGATCTGCCGAACAAAATCACCAGTTCCAATCGGAACCGTGCTTTTATTAACGATAACTTTATAGGAATCAAGATTTTGTGCTATCTTAATCGCTGCTGCTTCCACCTGAGATAAATCGGTTTCGCCATTAGGTTTTGGCGGCGTACCTACTGCGATAAAAATCACTTCTGACCGTTTAACCCCAAACGCTATATCCGTCGTAAAAATCAACCGACCATCTTTTTTATTCCGATGTACCATTTCTTCGAGACCAGGTTCGTAAATTGGCATAATCCCTTTATTCAACATATCAATTTTCTCTTTAATATTATCGACACAAACCACTTCGTTTCCTAAATCAGCAAACACTGCACCGGTTGTCAATCCAACATATCCAGTTCCTATAACACATACTTTCATTCGAGATGCCCTCCTATACCTATAAGATATAGAACTTGATTATTGTAGGTGAACCATCCAGTTCATCTAATCTATTAGATTTATTCAAATATTATAAATAAAAACAGTCTATTGAACCAAGTTTATTATTTTTCAGGAGCAATTGCGATATGGATAAGGCATTGCGGAAAGTCGAATCCTTACCTATTTGAACGGCTTTTATCTTGAAACCATTGGATAGTGAGTCTCAATCCTTCATCTAATGAAACTTTCGGTTCCCAACCGAGCAACTTCTTCGCTAAGGAAATATCTGGCTTCCGTTGTTTCGGGTCATCGACGGGCAATGGCTTAAATTCGATAGAACATTTATTGCCCATTAATGCATTGATTTTCTGCGCAAACGCAAGTATTGACATTTCGTTCGGGTTTCCCAGATTAACCGGTTCAGCATAATCAGTTTGTAAGAGACGATATATCCCTTCAATTAAATCCGAAATATAACAGAAACTGCGCGTCTGGCTGCCATCGCCATAGACTGTCAGCGGTTGACCATGTAATGCTTGATAAATGAAATTCGGAACAACTCGACCATCATGAATCCGCATACGTGGACCGTATGTGTTAAATATTCGAACGATATGCGTTTTCATCTTATGAACCCGGTGGTACGCCATTGTCATTGCTTCGGCAAACCGTTTCGCTTCATCATACACACCTCGAGGTCCAATGGGGTTAACATTACCCCAATAACTTTCGGGCTGCGGATGAACTAAGGGGTCACCGTAACATTCCGAGGTTGATGCGAGTAAAAAAACCGCTTGTTTCGCTTTCGCTAATCCGAGCGCTTTATGGGTTCCTAGCGACCCGACTTTGAGCGTCTGAATGGGATATTCAAGATAATCAATGGGGCTCGCTGGTGAGGCAAAATGGAGTACATAATCTATTTTCCCTTCAATATAAATATATTCTGTAACATCTTGTTTGATAAACTTGAACGGTAGATTGTGTAAATGCGCAATATTATCAGTGTTTCCGGTAATCAAGTTATCTATAGCGATAACTTCATGTCCTTCTTTAATTAAACGGTCACAAAGATGTGACCCAATAAATCCGGCACCGCCGGTAACAACGGTTCTAGGCATTATATATTCGTACTAAGAACTACGTATGAGGTTCTAATGGTCATACGTTATCCTGAGTACGTTATCCTTTATTTTATTTTTCTTGGATTTGAATCTGCAGTCCGTTGAAATCAAAATGGAACGGAATAATTTGACAGTGCGCCTGTAATGCAGCGGAAATTTTCTGTTTATCGCCGATAAATAAGAGACTACCACCGCCACCTGCACCGCAAGCTTTTCCAGCAATCGCGCCATGCGCAAACGCTAACCGGAATAATAATTCCATCTGTTCAGTTGAGACTTCCGGTGAGAGTTTCTTCTGCCCATCCCAATTCTGATTAATCAGTTCCGCTACTTTTTTTAGGTTTCCTTGTTCTAATGCAGATTTCATCAATTGCGCTGCGGTTCGGATTTGGGTTAAACCGGTAACTGTTTCGCGGTTACCTTCTTTGAAATTTTTCATAACCACCGTGATAATATTGCTGGATAATCGCGCTTTTCCGGTATAACAGAGTACCATATTATCTTCCATTTCTTGAATAAACGAAGGCGAAACCTGAATCGGGAAAACGGTTGTCTGATCCATATTAAACATCATATAATTTATTCCACCGATTGCTGACGCATATTGGTCTTGCCGACCGCCCGCGATACCGAGCAATTTCTCTAACCAGAACGATTTTTCTGCAATAGCAAAATTTTCAACCTGACTCTTGACTAATTTCAACCAGACAACATTCATGGTTGCTGAGGTTCCTAACCCTGAAGATATCGGAATATCACTCTGATATTGAACACTAATTCGGTCTTGTTCATCAATAATAAAGGTTCCCTCAACATATTTATCGATAGTAGCGTTAACCACAGTTCCACCGACTTCTTCGCAATATGGCGGAACATCTGTCCAACCGCCGGCAAAATCAATTCTCACCGGCGCTTTAACTTTGATAGTCTTCATTTCCGTAGTTCCTCCTTATGAAAATAAAACCAAACCAGAAAAATCGGCAATTGCTCAGTCTAATCCAGTCTGATCGTGAGGTAAACTTCAGACCACCGATTTCGTTCATTTAATTAAAATTCCAGCGAATCCCCAGACTTTTGAATAGTCACCGGTAGCATCGCCTGAAGTACCATATTGCACTAATTCCGCTTGGGATGCGCCAAGTTCTTTAACTGCGGTTAACATTGCTACCACCGCAGCACTTCCGCAAACTTTTGCACCATACCGTCGGATCGTGGTAACGACCCCCTGCGGTTCGAGACGCAGAATCGCATTGATAATCCGTTGGTCTTTCCGATTTGCCATTTCCTGCGATTCGTCTTGAGTTAAATCGGTAGTCGCAATGATTGTAACTTGTTTGTTCAGTGTATTGATCGCGCGGGCAATCGCAAACCCCAACTCGAATCCAATCGTAGCATCTTTATACGTTGCTATTGTAATCGGAACAATCTTAAATTTTTTTTGTGCGAAATATTGTAACATCGGCAGCTGGACTTCGATCGCGTGTTCAGATTCATGCGCTTCCGGTTCATCTAATAAATCTTTTGAATGCAGTTTTATTTCCAGCGCTAGTTTTGTATCAACTTCAACCTCACCAAGTGGAGTTTGCCAGAGCCCGCGAGCAAATAATGCCATCGGGTCTCCCTGTTGGCTATGGTTTGGCCCTAAAATAATGATAGTTTCCGGCAGAACAACCCGCTGATATGTCGCGGCAAGAATGTTTCCACAAAAGTTATATCCCGAATGCGGAACAATAATACCTAATACTGGTTCCTGTGCCCCTTTTTTCTTGGGTAGAAATGATTGAATCAGGTCTTTTAACTTCTCAGGGTCTGCGGGATATAAATGACCACTAACACTCGGTTGTCGTATCAACATTAATCAAGCAGATGCAAGATGTTAGATGTAACATGTAAGATAGAACAAAATGAATTTCTAACTTCTGACATCTCACTTCTTGCTTCTTTTCATCTACATTTCCAATCCTTCAGAACTTTGTTCCCAAGCAGAAATAATATAACTCGTTAATTCTTTTAATCCCGGCTGTGTGGTCGTAACTTTGCCGATATTCCCTAACGATAGAACAATCGCTTTTCGTACTTCATCATAATCCGCTAATTTTGCGGTATGTGATAACGATTTAAGTAAATTTACCACTTCATAGGTTAAATCTTCAAAATCAGATGATTTTCCGACAAGTTCGCCAAGTTCGCCAAGACTTTTTGCAATCGCTTCACAACTGGCGGGTAATTTCCGTTTCAAACACTGGTCGCCAAGATTACCGAGATTGCGGAATAGCTGTTTGGTGACCGTAGTCCAATCTTTTTTATAACAGATTTCTTTGCCAAAACGGTTGAAA
Organism: bacterium; assembly: GCA_026416715.1. Classification (NCBI taxonomy): domain Bacteria; species bacterium. The sequence continues at coordinate 25,564 of JAOAEQ010000014.1, read as the reverse complement.
ATCGCAATAATCCTATTCACCACAAAAGTACCATGTATCTTCGTTGCATCTTCGCCGATGTTAATCAACGCTTCATTGATCTGTTGAACGATAGCATACCGAGATGACTGGATTGCATTCAACCCGAGTTTTTCTAAATATCCGATAACGATAACCGGCGCATGCGGTTTCGTAATAAACGACCGGGCAATGGATTCAAACCGCTGAATAAGATGCTGTTTCGTTTGTTCATTCGGTAAATAGTCAATTAGATTCGCTAGACTTTCCAATCCCTTTTCAAAAGTATCATAATCATCTACTCGCTGGCTGCTGACCACTAGATAATCTATTTGGTTAATTTCCTCCGGTAATGATTCGGTTTCCGCGGACATATGCTGGATTTTTAACATAGCATATCGTTTAATTTTATCTAAATATTGTGCCGGTTTTAGATATTCTTTAACGAAAACAATATAGGGTATTAAGAGGAATAAACAGGTTGAAAGTAAACCAAATCCGAAACGGAGATGCCATTCAGAAACGTTTCCTTTAATATTCAACAGGGCATAAATTATGCTTACAATGAATAAAAACATATATCCAATCGTCCACTGCGAGAACAAAACATCTACGACTCGGGGCGAGTATTTTGAATTTAATATGCCGGCAAGAAGCGTCATGAAAAAAGTCAGAACAAAAGTTACTATCATCCCACTGGCATAAGCCGCAAACATCTGCGTCATCATTTGGAGGTTAGTAAAGGGAGCGATGAAAAGGATTATCCAGAGCAGGGCAATAAAAATAAGGGTTAATCCGAAAACGAAATTCGGGCTGGTGAGTCGAACCTCTTGAAAAAACGGTAGCAATCGAAACCGAACCAGTGGTTCCGCAGCGGATTGCGGTTCAGCAAGATTATTTTGATTCAAGGTATCCTTTTTGTTTTGGTTTGGTTCCATATCGATTGTAATTTATTTTACTGGCGGAGCGACCTGTTCAGGCGTAGAAATTGGTTCTTCGCCTGCCTGCGGCCGGTATGAAAAAATTATGCTACCAATTATTATGATAGCGACTAAAATTAAAAAAATTACGGTTAATGCACTCCGTAACGAAAACGAAATGGTTTTCCCAGCAAGTTTAGTTACCCAGATTTTCCCGCAATAAAATCCTATGAGAAAAATGATTATTGCAATAATTACCTGAAAAATCATATCATTATCTCCTTGCTTTGACCTTTTTAGTTCACCTTTAGTTGAGGATTATGATCGTTTAATCTTAAATCAACGAATGAGTCAAGTTATTTACAAGAACTACAATCCCCTCCAGAACAGGTCGAACAAGAAGCACTACTACTTCCCGACGCCTTGCTTTCTCCTGACGAATTTCCGCCTAACCCAAATCGAGATAGTAGCCGGCGAGTCTGGTTACTCTTACATTTCGGGCAGACAACTTCAGTTATATCGTGTTTAGATAAAATCAGCCGTTCAAATATTTTATGGCATTTTAAACATTGAAATTCATAAATTGGCATAATGATGACGTAACCTAATAATAAACTTGAAGTCCAAAACCAACAAAACGCTACGTTATTTTGTCTTTTATTCGTTAAAATATCTTGAATTTTCGATTATTTCGACATCAAAATCTATTAATTTAGCTTCATTTTTATCTAATTATCCTATGCTAGCAACCCATTCTTGTCAAGAGATAATATATATTATTTCATTTCTTCTTTTCTCGACTTGCATATCGTCTGTTATCTAATGTATACTTAAACAGAAATAACATTAATAGCCATTGACACCTAAACTTGTCCGTAGCGTAAACACTCGCAGTAGATACTACTATGGCGACGCAATTCGATATTTTAGTTACTCGCATCTTGAATCTATTAACCCCGCAAGAGGTGCTATCTGCATTAGGGATTGACCAGAAGCATCAGGCAACCTTTAATGGGAATTTGATGCGCGTGTTCTGTCCGATTCATAAAGATACCGTGGTTCGAAGTTTAGCAATAGATTTAGACCGCAAGCATTTCAAATGTTCGTATGTACCTTGTGCTGGATATAAGGGTGGCAACTTATTAGAGTTATATTCACTTGGTAAAAATATTCCCCTTATAGATAGTGTAACATTTTGGGCAACGAAACTCGGGATTGAAAAAGAAGCAGCGGAAATCGTTGGGGTTCAGAAAGAATCGGGAATAAGTACCGCGAGTGATGAATTAAATTATTTTCCAGCCGATTTGAAACAAATCAATCGGCTTGTTACTTTGGAAATGCGCCGTGCCGAACGACAAAAAAATAAGGTAACGTTGGTGCTCCTTGAAATCAATATTCAAAACATTGGATTACCTTCACAAGAATACTGGACGAAAAAAACGCTGATTGTTGAAATAGCGAATTGGTTACCGAAAATAGTTCGTGGGATTGATATTGTTGCACAATATTCTGATGAATTGATTCTATTGATTCTCCCGGATACAGACGAAAAAGGTGTTACTATCCTTCTACGAAAAATTAAAAAACAATTGACCAATGGCAGTTTCTCAACTTTACAGACGATGCCGATTGAAAATATCATCTTTAATTATAGTGTAACTACGTATGATGGACAAAAAGGGCGAACGCATAAAACCAGTAAATCATTGATTACCGAAGCCCTTCAGAAGAGACGGATGACGTTACGACTAGCGGAATCAAGTTAAACTTTACATTCCTGAAATGCTGGGATATGTTATGTCGAATATATCTTCCGAACCAGCACGTCAAGAACTGAAACGGCTGAATATTGAGTTCAGTTCCGCAACCTTTCTCTCATATCTTGAATCCGGAGAGGATAAGATTGTTTCATTATTTCTCGCTGCCGGAATAGACCCGAATACAACATCACCAGATGGTGTTCCAGCATTACATTTTGCGGTTAAACATGGAACAACCGATATCGTAGAACTTCTGCTAGAACATAAGGCTAATGTTAATGCGGTGGATAAACGGAACTGGACTGCGTTAATGCTCGCTGCAAAGCTCGGAAGAATAGAAATAGCGAAATTATTATTATCCCACGGGGCAAACCCCAATATTGCGACAACCGCGTTTGGATGGACTGCATTAATTTTTGCGGTGTATTATCAGCATCAGGAAATAGTTGAACTTCTTCTAGAAAGTGGAGCAAACGTTAACGCCGTAACTATATTTAATGAAACTGCGTTAATGTTTGCTGCTCGTAACGGGTTGCTGGATATAGCATCACTACTCATCAGAAAAAACGCTGACCTGAATGCGAAAGACCGATATGGATGGACTGCATTGAAATTCGCACAGAATAGGAACTATTCGGAACTCGTCAACTTACTAAAATCTGCTGGGGCGAAAGAATAACAAAGGAGAGACTGTATCCGAATAGTATTGATTTCAGGAAAATTATGGCTGATACTATAGATATTGAAGAAATTGGGCTGGAAGATGATTTGACTCCCTTAATGCGCGCATGCGATGAAGGAGACATTGACCAGGTTCTAACCTTATTAACACAAGGCGCAGACCCGAACGAACGGAATAAACGGAACTGGACTGCATTAATGTTTGCGGCGAAAAAGGGACGACCGCGTATCGCATATTTGCTCATTGACCATGGTGCGGATGTGAATGCGAAAACCGCAGCATTCGGCTGGACTCCGCTGATATTTGCGGCGCATTTCCGACATCCGGAAGTAGCGAAAGTGTTAATTGAGCACGGTGCGGATGTGAACGCTACCACGATTTTCAATGAGACAGCATTAATGTTTGCGGCAAAATCCGGAAATATCGAAACTGTTGATTTACTGATATCGCACGGTGCAGATTTGAATATTCGAGACCGATATGGACTCACCGCATTACAGTGTGCGGAGAATCGCGCTTTAACTGAAATCGTGCAACTCTTAAAGTTCGCTGGCGCGAAATGAATTTTGCTATTGTATGTACTTCTCGCGAAAAATTAACTGGTATTCTGATGGATAACCAAATGACGTAAATGAGATTGTGATGTTTTAAGACAAAAGCAAGGTTTTCTTGTCCTACTTTGGAATGCGGTAGCTTGCTTCGCTCGTTTTATCAAGCAAACCTTGATAAGTTTTGTGCTCTTCACATGATGATTCTTCCGAGGTTTTAACTTCTTAATAGAACTTATTTGGTAGTCTCAGCAGGTAGAGTTTCCAGATTATGTTTGGCGGGAACGAAGTTCGGGTCGAGAATAAGCGCTAATTGAAATTGCTCTCTAGCTTTTTCTACATCGCCGATTTGCCGATAGGCTAATCCGAGCGCATTAACCGCTTCTGGCGACTGCGGATTTAATGCTAATGCTTTCTGGAAGCTCGTTATTGCAGAATAATATTCCCCATTTTTATATTGACTCCATCCGAGTTGATATATTTCCAGAAATTCAGCGTTAAATTTCGGCTCTGGTGAAATTTGTTTCGTTTCAGCTTTCGGTTCAACGATTTTTTTGCCGTACACTGCGATGTCATCGAGATAAACAATCGTCGTTTCCGATAGATTGTTTGTCGGTGCGGGCAAACTGGCGCTAACCCGGATTTTCGGTTTCGGGTCTAGATTCGCGACATCTAACGCTACCGTCGCCCATTCGTTTCCATTAATCGTTATCGTCAACGTTTTCTGCGCTTGGTTAACGGTTAACTCTAGCCGATTCCATTGTTCCGCTGGAAAATATCGCGCAAACGGTTTATCTTTCAATTGAATCGAGCGATATTGTGTGCCGAACCTATATCTAACATTCGCTGAAGTTCCGACCACCGGCAACCGAATAATCTGGATTTCGAGTTTAATATGGCCGAACTCGATTTCTTGTGCTAGTAGCATTCCGGTATAGTAGATAGCGCATGATAGCGTGTATGGTTTGGTGAACTCAATCGGAATTGTCTCGGAGACGATTTCTGCCGGATTTATCAACCCTTGTTGCGGTTGCTGTTCGCGCGAAAATCGCAAACTATATGGTTTACTCACCGCGTTATCCTGCGATAAACGAACTAAATTATCTTCCGGATATTTTATTTTCCATCGGGTTAGTTTATTTGTATCAAAATTATCCAACCAAACCGGCGGCTCAGTTTCAGTCATCATTGTTCCCGCTGATTTTTCAATGAATAATCCACCACTTCTATGGGGGAGACTTGCAGACATCCAACTCAACGTTCCAGCTGAACAGAGCAACCCGATTAGAACTGGTCCGGTAAACTGCAGCTGCCGACCAGCAAACCCGAGTCTCGTTACGGTTTGTGTTCCCCGATGCGTTACGAACGTTATTCCTTCCTGTTCCAAAATTTGTTTTGCAGGTTCATACCATTCGGATAAAGGATATCCATCAACAATAATCTGCAGACATTGGTTAGCTTTTTCCGGCAGATGATAGTGCTGGAGATATATCTCTGCCATAGCCCATAGTGCATTATCCGCTTTCTCCGAATGCGGTTCGAACCGCAAAATTTTCTGATAGGTTTCCAGCGCTTTATCGAATTCTCTTCTCCGGGTATACGATTCTGCGATGAGGAACATACTTTCAGAATCAAGCGCAGTGTTTGGATACTGACTCTGCATCTGTTCATATAACGGCACCGCAACTGCAGTCCCCTGTTGAATTAGCACCTCTTTAATAGTTTTCTGATAATTTCGAATATTTTTCCACTGCTGAGAAGTATACGATACCGGATATCTCAACTGTTCATCAATTACCGGGCGCAATAACCGACTCCGCTGAAACCGGTACGTCTGGCGGAATAGAAGCATTACGCCTACTCCACATAAGAATCCGCCGATATGCGCAAAAAACGCTACACCGCCTTCTTGTGCGGTTGTTTGGGATAACCCGAAATAACCGAAAATAATCTGCTGTAAAAACCAGAATCCGAGCACTAACCAAGCGATAACCTTGAATCGACCGGTATATATCCGAAAATAGAATATAAAGAAATACCAGAATATGATTTTCGCCCGGGGAAATAGAACGAGATATGCACCGAGTACACCGGCAATAGCGCCGGAAGCGCCGATGTTCGGTATCTGCAGGTTGGTGGAGAACGCGGTCTGCAATCCATGTGCAACAACTCCGGAAGATAGATAAAACAGGAGAAATCGGATTTTCCCGAATTTCGCTTCAACATTATCGCCATAAATCCATAAATACAGCATGTTGCCAGCGAGATGGAAAATATCTCCATGGAGAAACATCGAAGTGAATACGGTTAAAAAATCAAATTGCGCTGGGATAAATCCGAATTGGGTTACAAACTCTTCATAATTTCCGCGAATCCAGCCGAAATAGATATATACAATAATATTAATTCCAATGAGACTATAGGTTACATACGGAACCTTTTCGCGCGGATTATCATCACCAATCGGAATAATCATAGTAAATCAATACCCAATGTTAAATGCCTAATATCAAATTACTTGCATTTAATGGTTGGAGAAAGTCAATCATTCTGTTTTTGGTTGGTTACCGGAGATGAACAAGAGCGGGTTAAAGCCGCTCTTGTTCATCTCCGGTATAGCTTCCTTGAAGATTACTATCCTAAACAGTATTGAAATCAGGTAGAAAAGTCAAAATAAACCGAAAAATTTAATTTCCCTCTTGTCTTTCTTGGGATTTGATAGAACGCGTAGTTTGTTTCCATGGCATCGGAGGTATAACTGCTTTGCGGGAGAATGGTCCGGTCAATAGAGCTTGCGCTAGTTTATTCGGTTGGTGTTTTGGGAATAAATTATTATAGGCAAAAAAGGTTATCCCCGGAGCACCGAGTTTCCGAACCAACTCAACTTGTTCGAGTAACTGGTCTGGGGTCATCGTTCGATGGACTCCTATACCCGGACACACAAACCGACCGAACGAATTTTTTAGATGTTCATCTACTTCAGCGGAAAAAATGCTATAGGTGGTAACATAACACATCGGGTTGGTCATATCAATGATTCCTTGCGCAAGCCAGGTTCTTCGGTCTTGAAAATATTTAGTATATCCGTTATCCCAGGTTCCTGCGACTGACCCAGAAACAGTTATCCGACCAGGTTTTACCTGATTCACTGCACGATATATTCTCCGAACTAATTCGGTTATTTGCGTTCGTTTCCATTCATTCCATAACGCTGGTAACTTATGCGGCGAGTCACCATAGGTTTCAGTGAACCGTTTAACCGATATCGGATTGAATGACCAATCTCCAACTTCTCCAGGATAGCGGATATAATCATAATGGATTCCATCAACATCATAGTTCTGAACAACCTCCAGATAAATATTGGTTAAATATTCCTGTACTTCTGGTACCCCAGGGTCTATGAACGTATACCAATACGACCACCAATCTTGCGGCCACATAACATTACCAGCACTATCCTGCATAAACCAATCTCGGTGTGTATTCCAGAGCTGATTGACATTTTCCGGCGGTGGAACGGTTTCTTTCCACGCTGGGAAGGTATTCATATATGCGTGAAGTTCAAGTCCGAGCGCATGCGCAGTATCAATTGCAGTCGCTAGCGGGTCCCAGCCAGGATCTTTTCCCAGCGATTTAACTGCTTCAGCAGTGCTGGTAGTCGAAGTTGAAGTGCTGGTTAATTCCCAAGCCCAGGGCTCATATTTCGATTTATAGAATACCGTCGCATTACCGCGAACTTGAAACAGAATTAGATTGAAGTTATAGTTATAAGCGTTGGTAATAATTTTATTTACATCATCTGCAGTTTTATAATTCATCCGGGTTACCCAGAGCGCTCGGATTTCGTGCTCAGGGTTAACGACCGGTTCAGACTTCATTGGTTTCACTTCTTGTGTCTCCCTTCGAGTGGTTTCACCGTAACATATTGAAAGACTAATCCAGCAGACGAGACAAAGTAACAGAGTAAATCGGGATTTTCGTTGCATGGAGATTTTCTCCTTATGGTAGATTTAGGTTAAATAAGTTAAATGGGTTAGATTAACCGCTTTGCAACCTTTACATTTTCTGTTGCGCGCATTTTGCGGTTTGTTTTTTCGTTCATCCGTTCCTTTTCTTTTGATTAGATTACGGTTTCACCGCTTCTGCAGTAAATGCTGAGAGTTCTACCGGTACCGTATCTAAAAACAAATCGACTCGCGTCGGTACACCACGAATGATTTGAACGTTAGGAACTGATACCGGTGCTAAAACGACCCCAGGCGGTGGATATGCAGTAACTGTATAAACTCCATACGGCACATCAAACATACAATAATACCCACAACCGTCAGTATACGTTGACCCGGAACCGTATGGACCGGTATAGGTTACCAGCGCTTTATATAACGATTTCCCGCTATAGAATTTATATGGTGCAAGATTGGAACCAACAACCCCTTTTAAGATACCACCCGGTGGATTCGATTTCCACGGCATCGCCGGTGTTGTTGTCGGTTTTGCAAACACCACCGTGGTTATGATTGAATAGAACCCCGGATTATCTATTGGAGCAGGCGTCTGTTGATGATAGGTAAAGCAGACCGTACCATGAGATTTCGCTGAATTCTGGCAATAGTTAATTTCGGTCATAATCGTTGCAGTTGTCTGCGAGTAGCAGGCTAACCCGACGTAGTTATGCCGACCATATGCTTTTGCCGTATCAGTTGAAAACCAGACGTTGGTCGTAAAAGTCGAATTGAATCCGGTATATACTTCTGGGACGAACGCATCGATATAATGGTTTTTTAACCAATCAATCCAATCGGAAAAACCGCTCGCATACGCTGCGCTCGAAGTATACGGAATCATACTCCCAGAAGCGACAGGCGATTTCGACCATTTAATATGCGGTTTGATAGTTAATGATTCCGCATATACACGCCGGACAAAACTGGTTACTTCTTGTCGGCGCCAGTTACCATGATTTGCGTCATTGGTTGATGGATAATATCCAAATTCTGTTGAGAACCGACTAATCGCTATCGTATTATATCCCCAGCTACTCCCTTGATAGAAATAATCATCGGTATGAATTCCGTCAACGTCGTAATTCCGAATCGCATCCATCCAGACTTTGATATGATAATCTTGATTATCCGGTATAGCTGGATTAGTGAACATCATATTATTTACCAGAGTCGTTCCACTATACGTCTGATCAATCCATTCCGGATGGAGATAAAATAGATGCATTGTAGTATCAGTAGGCGGCATATCGGTTCGATAATCGCGATAGGGGTTCATCCAGAGATGTACCTCGATATACGGCTTTCCGCCGGAGGTATCATGCGCATAGGCGACACAAGCCGATATCGCATCGAACGTCGTATTTGCGCCTAACGCAGACGATTTCGGTTCATATGCGGAATCGTAATAAGCATCACCGGCAACCCGCCCGTGGACGATTATCGCATTATAATTCGCCATTCGCGCGGTATCAATCATTGCGGTTACTTCTTGAATACTTCGTAGACCCATAACATTAATTCCGTGTGCCCAGAATGCACGGAATTCTCCGCCTTCCCTAGCCGGTAACGGAGAATAGGTCGTGAACCGAACCGCATCCGCTGCAACGACACGACCGTTCGATTCCGGCGCGAGATTGGTTAACTCGACATATCCCGTTGTTCCGCTATCAAACGCAAATACACCTAAATCAAACCAATGTCCGCCGAGAAATTTCCCATGCGCATATTGTGGCACAATCACCGGCTCGTAGCCAGTCTTATGATACACAGTAAACTTCGCATCTTTCGCTAAGGTTTGCCCGAGAATTTCTGATGGATAACATACTTCAACCTGATAGATACCATTTGCTGGAAGATGCGGTCGCCAAATTGCAGTTCTGGTAGCTAATCCGGACGTAACCGCGCTGACATATCGCGCCGTAGTACTGTAGAAATACTGCGGTGAAGTGCTTACCGACCAACTGCCAGTTATTTTAAATTGGTTATTATAATGCAAGCTATCATCAACAATAATGGTCGTTATCGCTTCAAACATAACTGCATCTGCACCGACCCAGTATGAACCAGCAGAGGTTCGCGTTGCGTTCGTCAATTCAACATATCCGGTTGTCCCGGAAGCGAAACTGAAACATCCTAAATAGAACCAGCCGCCATAGTTTACTGTCTGGTTGACATAAAATGTTTCATTTCCACCGGAATAATAGATGCGATACCGCGCATCGAGAACGCGGTTTGTCGTCGCCGGATACCAAACATAAACATTATATTTTTTACTATCAGGCAATGTCGGTCGCCATCGAGCGGTTGCGTTTGAAAGATTATTGTTTACCGTAGTCGCTAGTCGATAGTTCGATGCCCATTGTCCATATGCGGTTGCTAGCGACCATGCACCGAAATAACTAAATCCAGAATCTAAATTATCAACAATAATCCCGGTTCGCGTGACGGAATCGATTGCAATTGGTGGCGGAGATGACGGAGCGGTAACGCGGATATAATTCGTTTTTATCGTGGTACTCGTTCCGGCAGAATTTGAAACAATGAGTTTAACGGTATAATAGGTTATTGCTGAAACTGTTGAATAAGTGTGTTGTGGATTTTGAACAGTGCTCGTAGTTCCGTCACCAAAATCCCAAAACCATGATGTCGGATTGTTTAACGAGTTATCGGTAAATGAAACGGTTAATGGAGTTTGCCCAGTCGTCGGGGTACCGGTAAACGCTGCAACTGGCGTAACGGGTGCATCTGCCCAAACCCATTTAACCGCATCAGCATATACCCGATAATTACCAATCGGTCCCGGACGGCCGCTTACGTACGTGCTCGTTACTTCAACTCGACCGCTAGTACCGCTAGCAAAATTGTAAGTTCCTAGCGGAATCCAGATATTTGCATTGCTAGGAGTCGATTGACCATACCCATCCTGTAACAAATCTTGAATCGCTGTCCCGCCAGAATAATAGATAGTATGCCGAACAGTAGATGCATTTCCAAGATTCCAACTTACAAAAACTTGATAGTTACCCGCAGTATTAATATATGGGCGAAATACCGCAGTATCCCTATCATTTGGATACGTTTGCAAGTTAACAAACCGTGAGAGAATACCTGGGGTTAATCCTTCAGCAGTACTTTTGCTCGTACTATCAAACCATCGGCTACCTACTTCGTAATAATATGAACGGTTCAACCCACCGATACCACTTTCTACAATAATATCTGCTCCTGCAATTGTGATTAAACATAATAGGGAAACTATAACAGATACTTTAGTTATAATAGCTACTTTCATCTTGTTATCCTTTCGGTTTTCAATAGACTCCTTTATTCTATATAATAATATCATAGATAAATACGATTGCAAAACGGATATTTGTAAAAATAAACGAGTTCGATTATGCGGATACACCGGCAATAATCCAGTTGATTTTGGGTTCATTATGACTGATGAACAATATATGCGAGAAGCGATTGAACTAGCGCAATCCGCAGCGGAATTAAACGAAGTGCCAGTTGGCGCAGTGGTCGTATATCAAGGTCAGATAATCAGCCGAGCGAATAATGCGAATATTACTACTACCGACGCTACTGCCCATGCGGAACTGCTTGCGATTCGGGAAGCGTGTCAGAAGCTGAATCAGAAACGATTAGATGGCGCATGGATTTACGTCACGAAAGAGCCTTGTCCGATGTGCGCTGGGGCGATGGTACTTGCGCATATTGAACGATTGATATTTGGAGTCAGCGACCCGAAATCCGGCGCTGCTGGCTCGGTGGTTAATCTCGTCAATCATCCGCACCTGAACCATCGGATTGCAATAACCAGCGGAATTTTGGAATCCGAATGCCGAGAATTACTCCAACAATTCTTTAAAAAATTGAGAAAAGAAAAGTAAGGTTATTAGAAAATCGAGAAACCAGTGGTTTTTCTTAGTTTCCTCGATTCCTAATACTTATTCTCTATGCTGAAATATCTTAAAACCAAGAGCGTTCCGAAGAAGAAATCTAAAAAGAAAAATAGATATGTACAATATATTCTCCTTGGGTTTCTATGGGTAGTAGTTGTGCCGATATTGGTTTTTTTTATTCAAGTCGTGCCGTTCTTAAATAATCGCTGGCTCGAATTGGTTTTCTATAACGCGTTAGTAACCTATTTTATTTTCCCGATATTAAGTCTTATTATCCTTTTTGGCGGTCCTACAGGACTAGTTATTTTTATCGTTTCGTTGTTCCAGAAACTTCAGCGGAATTTGCTCCGGACAGTCGGGTTGATGTTACTGCTGAATTTTATCTTTTGTTATGGAGCAGGGAAGCTGGTAGTGCAGATACGAAATACGAGATTGCTTACTACCGCAAAACTCGTTCAACCGATAATTACTGCATTGGAGCAGTATCATACTGAATTCGGAAAATATCCGAGTTCGATAACGGATTTGGTTCCGAAATATCTTGACCAGATTCCAACTATCCCGATGGTGGGATATCCGGTTTTAGAATATGAAAAGCTAGAATACGTTTCCGGCATGATGCAAAAGCCTGTTCGGGAAGAAAGTAAAAATAAATGGGTTCGATTTGAAACCGGCGGATATGAACTGCGGTTAATGCCGCCGCTTGGCAGTCATCATTTCGACCGATTCGTCTATTGGCCTAGAAAATTTTATCCGAAATATATGTATGGCGGAACTGCGGAAACAATTGGTGATTGGGTATTTATCCAAGAGTAGAACGTTAATACCATGGTTCATGCTTTTTTGAATTGGTCTAGATAGAATGGGAAGAGAGCGAAAAAAACAGTGTTTTATCTACTGTCCGAACTGTGAATTTCGTGGGAAAGCGGAACAGGTTCGTTCAGGGTTTAAGGTTTTTCTGGAAGTAGTATTATTTTTCTGTTTAATTATCCCGTGGGTTATCTATAAACGATTCTATCCGCAAAAATTGCAATGTCCCAAATGCGGAAATACTCGCGTTAACCGTTTAGCTTCCTACTATACCAAAGAATGTCCGTATTGCCAGAAGAAAGTAACTAGCCGTGACCCGATATGTCCGCAATGTGGCAGAACCTTATCTGCGATGGAACGATACGGCAGAATGCGAGCGACGTATACAAAACAGACGAGATGGAAATAGCAAATTGCTAGGTAAATAGTTAAATAAATTAAATGGTTAAATAAAACCATGGCGTTCTTTACGAGAAATGCTTTTTTAATTCTTGCCTTATTCAGTTCTTTCGTTTACGCTGGACGAAGTCGAAGAGTTATTCGTTTCTCTACTAAAGTTTTTTGAATACCTTATGACTCGCTCGGATAGTTTTCTCGATATCCTGTTCGGTATGTGCTGCGGAAACAAATCCGGCTTCAAACTGCGATGGCGCAAAATAGATTCCCGATTCGAGCATCAGATGGAAATATTTTGCATACCGTTTAGTGTCCGATAATTTGGCGGTTGCATAGTCATAGACAGGTTGCTCAGTGAAAAAACCGCAGAACATTGACCCGATCGAAACGGAAAAAAGCGGTACCCTGGTTTTTTTTGCAGCTTCCTGAATTCCAGCAGATAACAGTTTCGTTCGCTTTTCTAACTGTTGATATACCTTCATCTGTGCAGCGAGTTTGAGCATAGCGATTCCTGCAGCGACGGATATCGGGTTGCCGGATAATGTTCCTGCTTGATATACCGGACCAAGCGGGGCGACGAGATCCATAATTTCTTTTCTTCCGCCATACACGCCGATTGGCAGACCACCGCCGATAATCTTGCCTAACGTCGTTAAATCCGGATTAATATTATAAACCGATTGCGCGCCGCCATACGCGACCCGAAATCCGGTCATCACTTCATCAAAAATTAATACGGCATCATATTGCGTGCATAAATCTCTTAATCCGGGCAGAAAACCTTCTTGCGGTAGCACGACTCCCATATTTCCGCAAACTGGTTCAACGATAATGCCAGCAATCTGTTTCCCGAGTTTACGAAACACTTTTTTAACCGCATTCAAATCGTTATAGGGTAATGAAATCGTATGTTTTGCAAAATCTGCAGGGACGCCAGCAGAATCGGGAATACCAAGTGTCATTGCGCCTGACCCTGCTTGAACCAGTAGACTATCTCCATGCCCATGATAGCAGCCGTCAAATTTAATAATGATATTTCGTTTCGTGAACCCACGAGCGACTCGAATTGCACTCATCGTCGCTTCAGTCCCAGAATTAACCAATCGAATCTTTTCCATAGATGGAAACGCTTTTCGAATCAGTTGAACCAACTCAGTCTCCTGTGCAGTTGGAATTCCAAAACTTGTTCCTTTTTCAACTGCGGATTGAACAGATGTAACGATTGATGGATGCGCATGACCGAATAATAATGCGCCCCAAGAACAGACATAATCGAGATACCTATTCCCATCTACGTCCCAGATATATGCACCTTTCCCGTGGGTAACAAAAAAGGGGGTTCCTCCAACTCCACGAAATGCGCGAACCGGACTGTTCACTCCACCAACTAGATACTTTTGTGCATTGGCAAAAAGCTGGTTTGATTTCGTATGGTTCATAAAAAATATTCCTTTTTAATAGTATAAAACATATATATAAAATATTATATAAGTTTTTCCAATGCGATTATAGATAATCACAACAATTTTGACCAGTAAAGCATAAAGCGAAAAAATGATATTTTCTAAACCGGAAAATATGGACAGCGATAATTTTCCTAAATTAAACTAGCGTTTATTCCTACAGTGAAGGCAAATCAAACTAGATTGATTTGATTAGATGGAGAGTGGTAGTTTCGACGGTATGTTGTGCATCCCGAGTTAACATGAAATTGCCATAATAGCGATATGCTGTATCAACTTCATACCCACCTTCATCGAAGGCTTTTCGTGTTGGAATATATCCGACAACATGGTTCGCATATCCGATAATCAATGTTGGTGCTCCAGCCTCTTTTTTAATATTTAGCCCGATTTCGCAGAATACTTCTGCGCCGATTCCTACCAGAATCAACTCACCGAGTTTAATCACCTGGATTTCTAGCGGAACAGTTTGCGATACTTTCCCTCGTTTAAGTAAATTGAGTGTTTCTTCCGCCCAACTAACCATTGCGGAATTAACCCGCTGGTTCATTGACTCAGCTTGCGGGATAAGCGCAGCTTTTTCGCGGAAAATATCAAGTTCATATTCCAGCCCGGCAATGGTTGGAATTTTAAGTTCTAATTCTGCATCCTGACTTATTGCGGAGAATGCCATAGCATCATTCGTTGATATCGAATCGAGCACTTCAATTGCTCGCTTGCCGATAATTTCACCTAATCGGTAAACATCGTCCCAGGTTCCGCCACGTATGACCGGATTAATATTCCCACAAGCGCCATTGAAGAATACTACCAGCGGTTCATTCGGATATCGTGACGAGATATAATCGCAAACTGCACCGGGATAATCCGCACTAATATAGCGGTTTTTTTCCGCTAGCACTACTGGATGACAGGTATAATTTATAATAATCGCAAGCGGTTCGCCAGTAATCAGGTCGAGTTTAATCACACCGAGCGATTTATCTACGATATTCGGTTTTAAGGTGGTATCTTTTTTGGTGCGTCGGTCGAGATTAATATCCGCTGTCCCGATTCCGAACCCGAGGTTGACTGGTTCCATTGAGTTTGCTGCGGCTATAATCGTATTACTAATCTGCTGTTCGAGTTTCGCAAGCCAATCTTTATCCACAGTACCGCAGTTTCGTAAAAATACCGTTGCTGGACCGGAATGGGTATGCGTGCAGGCGATGAGGATATTCTGAAGAGGGATTTGGCTCTGGTGATTTACTGCCTGACGAATAGCGGCTACGGATTCGCGAGAGAGTGCTAATAAATCGCAGGAAACAAGAGCAAGTTTGGTGTTTCCATCAGCAAGAACAATTGCTTTCGCAAATAACGGGTCGTGGATTCCCACCGACGGTTGCTGTCGTCCGATATATCCCGTTAATTCGATTCCGACCGGCGGAGTTATATCAGTTTTTGCTACCCCAGCGAGTACCATCAAACGGTTCCCCAATCAATGAAGTTGACTAAATCCCCAGCGTAGATTATACTTGATTTTATATATATTTGTCTATAAAAAAATGGTTGCAGACGGTTTATTTCGGATGCAAACAGGTATTCAGCATTTGTCTGAATCAGGTTGGATCCGTTTACATCGTTTTTCCATTGAATAATGACCGATAATAAATGCTACGAATATATAGATCATACTGCGGATATTGGGATTCGCGGATTTGGAAAATCTTTCCTAGAAGCGTTAGTTAATGTCGCGAAAGGAATGTTTGCAGCAATCCATGATATGAAATATGTTGAAACGGCCGAGTCACACCCGATAGATATTTCCGCAGGTACTAGAGAAGATTTAGTAGTCCACTTTTTGAATTATCTCCTCTATTTACACGACGCGAAAACTTTTATACCGAAAGAATATCAGCTTGAGTTACCCGCGCCGAATCGAATTCTAGGAACGCTGCACGGAGAAAAGTTTAATCCGGAAAAGCATTATATTTTTGATGAAATTAAAGCGGTAACCTATCATCAGTTGCTGATAGAACAGAAGGATAACGAATGGATAATTCAAGTTATTTGCGATTTATAACCTGGCATTTGCTAACGCTTTGGAAGTGGATATCGAATATTGACACAAAGATATAGTTCTTACCGTGGAGAATGCAGCGTTTGTAGCGGGTAATTCAAATGTTATAAAACAAGGTGGTCTTTTCACGAACCTTACGAACGCTACAGTCAAATTTGTATCAGGTTTAATTTTTGATGGATAAACGAGCGATAACGAAACTTATTTTGCTAATTCTGGGACTAGTTCTGCTGGTCATTTTATTCCGAGCGACCGGATTAAGCAACTATTTTAATGTTACCTCTCTCCAGAAATATATCGCTTCGTTCGGTATTTGGTCGCCAATCATGTTCCTGCTAATTTCCACGATTCGACCATTGACCTTATTCCCCGGAACCATCCTGACTATCGTTGCAGGGTTATTATTCGGCATCTTCTGGGGAACGATTTATGCAACACTCGGTGCGACGTTTAGTGCGATGTTTGCGTTCGGATTAGCGCGTAAACTCGGTAGAGAAGCAGTAATCAGGTTCATTCCCGGTAGAATGACACAGTTTGATGAGAAAGTTGCAACCCATGGATTTTGGGTTATCCTGATATTACGGCTTGTCCCGGTTATTATCCCGTCTTTTTATGCGGTAAATTTCGCTGCCGGATTATCCAAAATTCGATTCTGGGATTTCACATTCGGCACTGCGCTCGGTTTAATTCCAGGGACCTTATTTCTCGTTGCAGTTACAGCAGCGATTACCACACCCAAGTCACCGCAATTTTGGATTCCCATCCTACTCTGGATTCTTTTCCTGATTGTCGCTTTAAGTTATCTAAATCAGAAAAGAAAACAGGGCTGGACTTTATTCCAATCATAGCGTTATAAAAAGAAAATGCTAGAAACAAATAAAATTATTTATTCCTAGCATTTATTATAATTATTGGAATAGTTTTATCTAGCGGTTATTCCGACCTAATACAAGTTACTGGACAGCTAGCAACCGCGTCTTTTACCGCTGCTTCTTCACTGGCATCCGGCTGTTTTAGCACATGGGCTAATCCGTCATCACCCATTACAAATACTGTTACGCAAATCTGTTCGCATAGTCCACATCCGGTACATTGAGATTCATCTATGTTAACGACCATTGTCTACCCTCCTTTCAAAATCAAATCCGGTATAAACCTAACCGCAGAACACGCAAAAATCGCAGATTATGTTGATTCATTTTATAAAGTGAATCTCTGCGACTGTTTCGTTCTTCTACGTGGTCAAGACTATAATCGTTTGCGATATTCGAATTTACCCTATATATTATATACCAGGAAACAGCGATTCTACTTTAATTTTTATCGCTGATACTAAATCCGAATAACTTGTTTGTCCGGAAAGCACGGAACGATATAACTCAAAAAAGGTCGGATTCGATTTAAATAAATGATAACTTAACGCAGGAACCCGATATACTGCGTTTGCAATCCATTGCGCTATTCGCAGTTCTTTTCCAATTTCACTCCGCACCCTGGTTTCATATTCTGCTAACGATTCGGATTGACCAGATAAGATTGCATGGAGCGTTTGCGCTGCGAGGTGTCCGCTTTGTATCGCATAATAAATTCCTTCACCGAGAAATGGGTCAACAACCGCTGCGGCATCCCCGACTAATATCGTTCGTGAACTCCATCGTGAAATATTATCTTCTTGATAGAGCGGAATGAGATGAACAGACGTGTTATCCGGTTTGAAATCTTTAACCACCACCTGAGATTGAATAAACTGAGTAAAATAAGCTCGAGCAGGTTTAAGTTTATCACGGTCGCCAGCGATTCCAATACTCCATTGAGTCTTTTTCGGGAAAGACCAACCGTATCCTCGAGGGATGGTTCCGAAATGGATATAAATTGCTTCCGTTGCATGGTGGTCTTGCATCCGGAGATATTGCGAGTCGAGTTCCGTGGTTAATCCAATCCAATATTGCGGGTTATTCTTTTGGAACACTGGTAGACTGCGGGCAACGATGCTTTTAGCGCCATCAGCTCCGATTAAATATCGCGCTTGATAACTGCGAATAGGTGTGGTTACTACGACTTTATCGGAATCTTCGCTAACCGTGCGTATCGGTTCTGCAGGATGGATTTCCGTTCCTGCGTCAAGCGCTTTTTGAACCAGATAATAATCAAATTTGCGCCGGTCAATGAGAAACGCAATCGGTTGCTCGGAATGGAATCGTTGAATATCCTCTTCTTTATAAGACAGGATAAGGTCATATACGGTGGTTTCAATCAAATTATACCAGTCAGCGAAAGGTAAGACTTTTTCGATTTTTAATGATAATCCGCCGGCACAGGGTTTATATCTCGGCAAATGCTGTTTATCAAACGCCAGAACCTTATGTCCCGCTCGACTCAGCGCATAGGACGCAGTTGCCCCTGCGGGTCCAAGCCCGACGACGATTACGTCATACAACATATGAACTCAATACTAAATGTTCAATGAGCAGTTTTCAATTGAAAATGAATATTGAATATTCAATGTTCTTGATACGTATCCTGTTTACTGACTACTGACCACTGTTTCCTACGGCTTTAAGTTTGGTTTCGGTAGATACTTTTTCAGATATTTATATTCCAATGTTCGAGGTGTAGTTCTTTTCTTCACACAGAGTGCTGCGGCAATACCGGCTGCTTCTCCGAACGCATAGCAGTTCGATTGAATCCGAATAGATGATTGCGCTTCAAATGTTGCGGAAATACATCGTCCAGCAACTAATAAATTATCGATTTTTAACGGAACAAGACAGCGATAGGGCACCTCATGATACTGGTTCGGTTGCAGCTGATAATGGAATTTCGTACCCGACCCTTTCGGATTATGGATATCAACCGGATAATTATTTCTCGCAACCGGGTCAGGGAATTTTCGTGCGTTAACAATATCGTCTATGGTTAACAAATATTCCCCTTTAATTCTCCGGCTTTCTCGAACGCCAACCATCGGTGCCGTGAACACGATATAGGCATTTTCAAATCCGGGAAAATATTTCTTCATAAACGCTAGCAACCGTCGGATTTTCTTACGTCCTTCAATTTGTGCATAGGTTAAATCAGTTACATCATATCCTTTAACCCGTTGGCTGATTCGCGGACAGTTGAACGCAAGTTCGTTCGGTCGTCCTGGAACCGAGAATAACTGGAAATAATCGCCATCGCTCCGTTCGAGGATTCCTTCTTGAACCCCGCGTTCGAAATAGGGGACTAACGCCCAATTCGTTCCCCAGACAGATGCGGTATGCAGATGGGTCGGCTGTTGTTCGAACGCTCTATCCGGTGCAATTTTGTTGAGAAACTCACAGAATTTAACGAGATTAATATTCCCAAGATGAAAACGAAGCGACATCGCTTGATTCATCCCATCTTCTTCACGCCCAGCAGAATAGGGAACGCCGGCACGAACCGCAATATCCGCATCGCCAGTACAGTCAACCACCTGTTTCGCTACAATCGCTTGTCGACCGGATTTGCTCTCAACAACTACTCCTTTAATTTTGCCGTTTTCAACAATCGCATCTGACGCAAAAGTATGAAATCGAACTTGAACGTTAGCTTCAGTCACGAAATCATCTAGGACGTATTTCAGCATTTCCGCATTAAACCGGCCGTTATTATCCCCGCCAGTATCTCCGGTTAGTTTAAGCCGATCCATTATTTCCATCCCAATCCCAGGATTGAGTTGAACTCCGTTAACTTGATTATGCATCATCGGGGTGACTAACGCACCAGTTTGGGTTCCGCCGAGGAACCCAAACTGTTCGATAATCAAAGTGTTAACTTTCATCCTACCAGCAGCGATGCCTGCAACTGCACCAGCGGTTCCTCCGCCGACTATGAGAACATCTACTTCTTCAACTACCGGTATCTTTCGCTTTTTTTCAGTGATATATTTCATATCCATTGCTCCTATGATAAATCCTAATTAGATATCGTTACAAAATATTATATCACGCAGACAAGAGGAGGGTTAACTTACAAAGTGCAAAGGTTAAAACAGGCTTGCTCTATCCTTTATTTTATCGGGAGAAAGCTGTGCTCTACCTGCTTGAAATAAAAGGAATAAAAAAACCGGAGGTTCTGATTCAAGACCAGAACTCCGGTTGCGGACAGTAAAGAAATAGAAAATGAACCGGTTAATTTCCCCAGTTCCACCAGATATTCAATCCATCTTCTTCATCCCAATCACGTTGCGGGCGGATAGACGAAATTCGGCGATACGCATCTTCATCCTGATACCAGTTAATCGCTTCTTCATTTTCCGTTTCGTCAGCTAAATCAGAATACGGAATAAATTCCTCTTTCCGAATAACCTTATTCCGTTTAAACGCTCGTCCTTTTTTCCGAGCTGGGGTAGTAGAAGAAGTAGAAGTTGTTGGTTTAGTTTTTGCCATAAAATCCACCTACTTTCTATATAAAAACCTTATTAAAAAAAATGCATAACTTATGCCAAAACAGGACTAAATCGGTATTATTTCATCCAGTGTTGTTTTTGTTAGGGTTATGGTTGTAAGGAGCAGAGAGTCTCAGTTACCCTATCAACCTAATATGAAAAAATGGCACATTTTGGTTACATTTTTTATGTAAAAGTGTGCAAAAATATTCGCAGTTGGCTATATAAAGACGCAAAAGGAAATAATCGGATTCAAAAAAATCGTATTTTCTTGTAAACCGACCGATTTTATGTATAGCTCTATATTTATCAACTATGTATTTAAATATAGAATTCGGATAACAAGCGGAGGAGAGTGGGAATTGCTCAAAGCAATACCCACTCTCCTCCTCGGACGCACTCATTTTGACTCCGTTAGACTCCAAGTAAATTTCATCATGTATAGGATTGATTTGCCAAGCATTGCTTTTTCGAGCCAGCTTTTGAGCTGAGGTGGGGATATTTTGATTTATCAGGTTTTATTTCAGTTTTGGAGTTAAAATAGAAAGCTTTTCCGTAGCACCACGGTTTATGCAAGCATAATAATCATCAGAGTACGACTTGTATATAATATCAGGTAAATTATCTTGGTTAATATCTTTAACAATAAATATCGTCCCTTGATGTCCTAACCCTATTCTATCGCTGCGTTTTCTCAATGTAAAACTAAATGCAAAATTTCCCTTTCCATCGTTATATAAAATATCAATTCTATTATCTCCGGGGTCACCAAGAATTAGGTCGATTTTACCATCCTGATTCATATCTGCGCAGGCAATGCAGGTAAATCCAGAGGTTCCAAGTTGCATACGACGAGCTTTTTTTTCTTTATCGGTTCCGATACTGAATATAATTTCTGTATCCAAACCGTTTGCATAAGCGCGGTCGAGAATTCCATCACCATTAAAATCCGCTTCACAATACCTTGTGGAATCGGATGCCATCAAAGTTTCTACTTTTTTAAATTCAGCTATTTCATCTTCAGACATTGTATAAGGTGTAGGTTTATGAAAATTCATAATCGGTTTCGGATGCGTCAGATAATAAAAAATGCCAACAAGTCCTACAACAATCATACCTATCATGCAAACAGGGATAACCCACAATAGTAAATTTATTGTTTTCTTCTGCATTTTAAATTTCCCCGTGAAATGAACATTGATATTAACAACGTAGACGGAGCGGACATTTAAGATTGATTAACATTTACGTTTGCTCATCTGGCATAATCGTTATGGAACGATATGGGTTCCGGCTTTTCCGTCTACGGCATCGGCTAACGATTCAGGATTGGTGATAATTGCTTCTCGACCACCCTGTTCTAAGAAACGAATTACTGCCTGAACTTTCGGAAGCATACTACCAGGCGCAAACTGGTTCTCTTTGATATATTGTTTCATTTCAGCAACGGTAACCCGATTTAACGCTTGTTGGTTCGATTTACCATAATTCAAATAGACTAACGGAACTGAGGTCGAAATAATAAATAAATCCGCATGGAGTTTTGATGCTAATAAGCTCGAAGCGTAGTCTTTATCAATAACCGCATCGAGTCCTTTGAGGTTCCCGTCGCTCTCGCGAACGACAGGAATCCCACCCCCGCCAACACAGACAACACAATATCCATCACGCGCGAGCCGTTCAATAAGTTCCAGTTCAACTATTTCCAATGGTTCCGGAGAAGGAACAACTCTGCGGTATCCTCGGCCAGCATCGTTCATTAAAGTCCAATCCGGATGTTCGACCCGGATTTTATTCGCTTGCTCTTCGGTATAAAACTCGCCAATCGGTTTAGTCGGGTTAGTGAACGCTGGGTCATCTTGAGCGACAATTATTTGCGTAACAATCGTAGCGGATAGCTTGTGCAATCCTCGTCTATGAAATTCATTATCCATCGCCTGCTGTATCTGGTATCCGAGCGCACCTTGCGTATCAGCATTACAACTTACTAACGGAACCCGATGTAAACCAGCTACTTCATACGCAATTTCCGACCGACGCAATATCCAGCCGACTTGCGGACCATTGCCGTGGGTGATAATAGGATTATAGCCCCGTTCAGCTAATTCCGCAATATGTCTAGCAGTCTCACAGACCGCTGCATACTGGTCGGACACTTCGAGATGAGAGGGGTCACGAATCAACGAATTCCCGCCAATCGCAATCACTGCTAATTGCATAGGATTTCCTACCTACAATTTAGGAGTCAGTGGGCAATAATAAATAACCACAACTAACTGACAAACAGTCCGATTGCATGTATTCTTTTGAAAAGGGATTTTTCCGCTATTAACCCAACGCGTGCATTAAATCTTCTTCTAAATCTAACTTGTTTTCTATACCTACCGACAGCCGAATCAAATTATCTTTGATCCCTCGTTTCAGCCGTTCTTGTCGGGATAGAGACCCGTGGGTCATTTTCGGCGGATAGCAAACCAGCGATTCTACTCCACCGAGACTTTCTGCGAGAATAAAAATTTTAAGCTTCGAAACGAATTGTTCTACGGCGTTATATCCACCTTTAATTTCGAAACTAATCATTCCGCCGAATCCGGTCATTTGTTTCTTTGCAATTGCATAGTCCGGAGAATTCGGTAATCCAGGATAATAGACTTGTTCTACTTTCGGATGCTGCGCTAGAACCTTTGCAAGATATAGAGCGTTCTGTTCATGTTCACGCATACGAACCGCTAAAGTTTTGATGCCACGGAGAACTAACCAGCAATCAAATGGTCCCGGAACCGCTCCGGCAGCATTCTGATAAAACTTGAGCGCGTGATATACTTCTTCATTAGACGTTACCACTGCTCCGCCAATAATATCGCTATGTCCGCCTAAATACTTGGTAGTACTATGGACAACGATATCTGCACCGAGTTCTAGCGGTCGCTGGAAATATGGACTCGCGAACGTATTATCAACGACGATAAGCAGATTATGTTCCTTAGCAATTTTAGCTACTGCCGTTATATCAATTATTTTCAATAATGGATTGGTCGGAGTTTCGAGCCAAATCATTTTCGTATTCTTTTGAATCGAACGAGCAAACGAATCAATATCATTTCCGTCGGCATAGGTTACCGATATACCCCAAGGTTTATAAACTTTCTCTAGCAGCCGATAGGTTCCGCCATACAAATCATTACAGACAATCAGATGTGAATCAGGAAGCAGAAGTTGAATCACGGCATTAATCGCTGCCATACCGGAAGCAAACGCTAATCCATACGTTCCGTTCTCTAACGCCGCTATGGACGTTTCTAACGCGGTGCGCGTTGGGTTCCCGGTTCGAGAATATTCATATCCTCTATCTTTTCCAATAGCATCAAGTTGGAAGTTTGATGTCTGATATATCGGAACGACCACAGCACCGGTTTTCGCGTCCGGTTCCTGCCCACGATGGATTGCGATGGTTTCAAAGTGCATAATGGCTTCCTCCGTTAACATTTTAATTGTGGTTATTATATCAAACGGTTCAGTGGTCTAGATACTAACTATTGTATCCTACATCTCAGCAAGCGTGGTTCCCTTTGGTTTATTCGATAGCGTAAAACTATCGTTTTATTTTATGATAAGCATTGAATTAATTCAGACGAAATAATTTATTCCTAATTAATCTAAAATTAATCTGACTTATAGTAAACTAATTGATATTATTATGCGCATTCTCTTGATTGAAGATAATAAAGCTTTAGTGAAAAGCCTGAAAAAGGGACTAGAAGAAGAAACCTTTGCGGTCGATGTCGCTTATGACGGCGAAGAAGGTTTATTTCTTGCAGAAAATAATCCTTACGACATTATTATTTTAGATTTAATGTTACCAAAACTTGATGGAATAACATTGCTGCAAAGATTACGTCGACAAAAAATTCAAACCCATATTCTCGTTTTAACCGCGCGGGATGCGCCAGATGAAAAGGTTAGAGGACTTGACGCCGGAGCCGATGATTATTTAACCAAACCATTTCATTATGATGAACTACTTGCCCGGCTTCGTGCACTTCTCCGTCGGGAATATCAAAAGAAAGAACCGATATTAACTATCGGCGACTTGAAACTCAATACCCGATCGCATCAGGTATGGCGAAATACAAAAGAGATTATCTTGCAACCGAAAGAATATGCGGTATTGGAATATCTTGCATATCATCAGAATGAGATTGTCAGTCGAACCCAGCTTTGGGAACATCTTTATGACTGGCAAGATGAATCTACCAGCAATATCATTGATGTTTATATAAACCATCTGAGGAATAAAATTGATAAAGATTTCCCAAACAAAATGATTATCACCATCCGCGGAGAAGGATATATGCTGAAAGGCGAATAAACCTATGCATTCGTTACGATTAAAACTTATCGGCTGGTTTCTACTTGTGTTGTTTATCGTTATTGTGAGCTTTAGTCTATTGCTCTATTTCAGCAAACAACGGTCGTTATATAACAGCTTTGACAGCGAATTGCTGGCGAAAGCAGTACTACTAAGCAATAATTTGGAAATAGAGCAGGGTAAAATCGTTTTAAAAACTGAGTCACAAGATTTTGTGGGTGCTGCTATCCC